>JANTGD010000001.1 GCA_024763135.1 Thiotrichales bacterium
GTTAAATAAAGATCGCTGGCACTTGTAAACTCATATTTTTCGCCCTGATCTAATGTATTTCCGGGGCAATCTGAGTAGTGACTGCATCGTTTGACAACTCGCCGAGTAGTTACGCCACGAATGCAAAGCGCAGCCCGCGGCGAATGGCTATTCCCCTCCCAAAGCCTGCAATAGCACCAGGCGTTCAGACAGGACAGCTTCGTCCGTGATTTTAAGCTGAACGATGTAGTAGGAGCTTGCCCGAAAATAGGAACCGAAGTGAAGGCGAGTGGTTTTGAGTCCGATCTCGAGTTAATGAGGCGAATAGCACGGCTATTGAATGAATTTAGCCGGAAAAATGGCCCAAATCCAACTGTCCACAGTAAGTGCTTTATTCTCGGAAAGGCTCCTAAGAAGCCGTATAGGGATCAGGGACACCCAGGTGTTGCAAAAGCGCAATTTCTTTCTGTTCCATAATGTCTGCCTGTGCCGGTTCCTCGTGGTCATAACCCTGCAGATGCAATAATCCATGCACCAAAATGTGCGCCCAATGATGGTGCAAATGCTTGCCCTGCTGTTCAGCTTCTTTCGCAACGACCTCGGCGCATACGACGAGGTCGCCCAAATGCTCATTGGGTACAGAAGCAGGCACCTCGAAGGGAAATGAGAGCACATTGGTGGGCCCCGACTTCTGCCGATAAGTGGCATTGAGCGAGGCGCTTTCCTGGGTATCCACAATCCGCACCATAACCGTCGCGGTACCCAGATCCGCGAACAAGCTTTCAATCTCACGCTGCAATAGAGGGAAATCCGGCAAGGGGCGAAAGCGGGTGACCACTTGCAGCGTCAAACTGAGCCCCATCAGTCTCCCGCTCCCTGACGTTCATAGGCTTGCACGATACGGCGGACCAGAGGGTGGCGCACTACATCACGGGCACTAAAGAAGTTGAAAGCAACCCCCTCTACCTCTTTGAGCACTTTAATCACATGGCGCAATCCCGACTCACTCCCCCGCGGCAAATCGGTCTGCGTGACATCCCCGGTCACCACTGCCTGTGAGCCATACCCGATACGCGTCAGTAGCATCTTCATCTGCTCGACGCTTGTGTTCTGAGCCTCATCCAAAATAATGAAGGCTTCATTGAGGGTACGGCCCCGCATATAGGCTAAGGGCGCTATTTCTATGACACCGCGCTCGATGAGTTTTTCCACTCGCTCGAAGCCCAACATTTCATACAGGGCGTCATACATTGGTCGTAAATAGGGATCGATCTTCTGTGCGAGATCTCCCGGTAAAAAACCCAAGCGCTCCCCTGCCTCAACGGCCGGCCGCACCAGGATTACGCGCCGCACACGATCGCTCTCCAATGCTGCCACTGCCGTGGCTACCGCAAGATAAGTTTTACCCGTGCCTGCCGGGCCAATGCCAAAAGTCAGGTCAAGGCGCTGCATATCTTGCATATAGCGCGATTGAGTTGCACCGCGCGCTCTGATCTTTCCACGTCGTGTTGCGATCGCTGCCGGCTCTGCATCCGTCTCACCCAGCAACGCCTCAATACCCGACTCCTGCAGATATAGATGCACCTTTGCAGGCACCAAAGTTTCCTCAGCAGTCAGTGCATAGAGGGAGCGTAAGACTTCGACTGTAGCCTGCGTCGCGCGGGCGCTGCCAATGACTTCGAAATTGGAACCCCGATTATTGATTTCTACACCCAGCCGGCGTTCGAGCTGGCGCAGATGTTCATCGAACTGACCCGATAGGTTAGCCAGCCGTTCATTACTCTCGGGCTCGAGCTGAATCGCGATAGAATGCACAGCTTCGGTCACAGATTAACAGGCCTTGGGAAGCGTCTGAGAGGTAAGGTCAATGAATTCCCCCCGTAAGGAATTGGGCAGGGCTTCAGTAATGCGTACCTCCACAAATTGGCCGATGAGGCGTTCATTGGCTGTAAAATTAACCACCCGATTATTCTCCGTGCGCCCTGCCATCATCTGCTTGTCTTTGCGTGATGTCCGCTCCACAAGTACCGTTTGCACCGATCCCACCATGTGCTTTGAAATTGCTGAAGCCTGCGTGGTAATCAAGGCTTGCAGACGCTGTAGTCGTGCCTTTTTTACCGACAGCGGCACATCATCTGGCAAGTTCGCCGCCGGGGTGCCCGGCCGCGGACTGTAGATAAAACTATACGATGTATCAAAGCCAATATCTTCAATAAGCGCTAACGTCGCCTCAAAATCCGCCTCGGTCTCCCCCGGAAAGCCGACGATAAAATCCGAGGACAGGCTGATTTCCGGCCGAATTTTTTTAAGCCTGCGCAGCTTGGATTTGTATTCAACCGATGTGTGCCCGCGTTTCATAAGCGCCAGTATACGGTCCGAACCGCTTTGCACCGGCAAATGCAAATGGCTTACGAGTTCAGGCACCTCAGCATAGACTTCGATCAGGCGATCGGTGAATTCAACGGGGTGCGAAGTCGTATAGCGGATACGCTCGATACCATCGATGGCGGCAAGATAATGAATCAGTAATGCAAGATCGGCAGAGTCCCCATCGACCATCCGTCCACGATAGGCATTCACGTTTTGGCCAAGCAGAGTGACCTCTCGAACGCCCTGTTGGGCCAAATGGACGACCTCGGCAATCACGTCATCGAAAGGTCGGCTGATTTCTTCTCCCCGGGTATAAGGAACGACGCAAAAACTGCAGTATTTACTACAGCCCTCCATGATCGAGACGAAGGCTGTGGGACCATCGGCGCGTGCTTCAGGGAGGTTGTCGAACTTTTCGATTTCCGGAAAGGAAATATCCACGACGGGTTGTCGTGCACCCTGCGCGACGCGCACAAATTCAGGTAAGCGATGTAATGTTTGCGGCCCGAAGACGATATCTACAAACGGAGCACGTTCGCGTAGCGCCTCGCCCTCTTGGCTTGCGACGCAACCTCCCACGGCAATCAGCAGATTGGGGCGATCTTTTTTGAGCGGACGCCAACGGCCCAATTGGGAAAAGACCTTTTCCTGAGCTTTTTCACGAATCGAACAGGTATTGAGAATCAGAAGATCTGCAACTTCAGGCTGTTGCGCGAGTTTGTATCCCATTTGCGCTTCGAGTACATCCCGCATGCGCGCGGAATCGTACTCATTCATCTGGCAACCATGGGTTTGGATGTAAACGCTTTTGCTCATACCACCATGCGGTCAATCAAACTTACATTGTCGCATAGAATCGATACGCTGCGTAGCACCTGAACCAGCGTTACTCGGTACCGCTGTTTTTATACCCATTGGGATTGTGCGATTGCCAGCGCCACGTATCTGCACACATTGCTTCGATCCCAAGTTCTGCCTGCCAGCCGATCGCTTCTTTAGCATAATCGGGATCCGCGTAACATGCAGCGATATCGCCAGGCCGCCGGTCGACAATTTCATAAGGGATATCAACGCCCGATGCCTTGGCAAAGGCACGCACCATATCGAGTACCGAATACCCTTGCCCTGTCCCGAGGTTTACGGTCAACAGCGCCCCATTTGGTTTGCGCTGCAAGGCTTCCAGCGCTTTGACATGCCCTTTTGCCAGATCGACCACATGAATATAATCACGTACGCCAGTGCCATCATGGGTTTCATAGTCATCGCCAAATACCCGCAACTGAGCGAGTTTTCCCACCGCGACCTGCGCTATAAACGGCATTAGATTGTTGGGAATGTCATTCGGGTCCTCACCAATACGGCCACTGGCGTGCGCGCCCACTGGGTTGAAGTAACGCAACAGGCCGATCTTCCAGCGTTCGTCAGACCGATATAAATCGCGCAGAATATCTTCGATCATCAGTTTGGAGCGCCCATAAGGATTCGTCGCAGAAAGCGGGAAATGCTCCTGAATAGGCAAGGAAGCTGGGTCGCCATATACCGTGGCGGAGGAGCTGAAAACCAATGTTTTGACCGCGTAGCGCGACATTACCTGGCTCAGCGTAATCGCACCTGCGACATTGTTCTCATAGTACGCCAGGGGTTTGGCTACGGACTCGCCCACCGCTTTGAGCCCAGCAAAATTAATAACCGCATCGATATCATGCCCCGAAAATACGGTATTCAAGGCCACAGCATCACGAATATCCGCCTGATAGAACTGTAGCGTCTGTCCGGTAATCTCGCTGACACGCTCCAGTGCGACCGGAGAGCTGTTATCGAAATTGTCGACAACCACTACTTCATGCCCCGCCTCGAGCAGCTCGATACAGGTATGTGATCCAATATAACCGGCCCCACCGGCTACCAATATTTTCATTACGCCCCCTAACTAACTATGTGATTGCCCCCTACTAGTACCTCGTCTAGCTTAAAATGACGGGCGCAGTTGTCCTGTCTGCATGCCTGGGTAGGCGCACTTCGCAGGGAATGGTTGCTCCCTTACCAAGGAGTGCAACAGAATCAGGGATGCAGACAGGCAACCTTTCTGGCGCTTCTGTGATGCCGCGCCAGGGTGCTACAGTGCTTGCCAAGGACACTGCTATTGCCTGCGCACTGCGCCTTGATGCGCAGCATCACAAAAGCGCTGTGTCCGTCATTTTACGCTGGACGATGGACTAGTGGCGTCGAGCAATCAACCGACTTGCTCATCGAGTGCTTCGACTGCCTTGAGCTGGGGTTTAGACTTGCGCAACGGCACGGGTTTGTAGGCATCTAGGCTTACGTTCGCGGCATTGAGCACTAGCTTCCTTAACGCCTCTCTATCCCGCGCGTCGCAGTGTACCCTTATATCATCTAGAAGTTTCTGCAACTGCGGCCAAGGTAGCATTTCTTCTTCGGCACGCATGATTTTGGGATGCAGGGTCCCAATCGGATTATTGCCGATCAATAGCTCTTCGTAGAGCTTTTCTCCCGGACGCAATCCTGTAAACTCGATGCGGACATCCCCATCCGGATGCTCCTCATCCAAAACTTCAAGCCCACTCAAACGTATCATCTGGCGCGCCAGATCCAAGATTCGCACCGATTCCCCCATATCGAGCACGAACACATCCCCGCCTTGCGCCAATGCACCCGCCTGTAGCACCAATTGTGCCGCCTCAGAAATCGACATGAAGTAGCGTGTCACCCGAGGATGCGTAACCGTTACTGGCCCCCCCTGGCGAATTTGCTCACGGAACAAGGGGATCACCGAACCGGAGGACCCCAATACATTCCCAAAACGCACCATGCAAAACACGGGACAGACTGCGCCTGATTGATTAGCCTGCCGTGAAAGTCGCTCGTGCATTGCTTGCAAAATAAGCTCAGCGACCCGTTTACTTCCCCCCATCATATTGGTTGGCCTGACTGCTTTATCTGTGGAGATGAGCACAAACGTCTCTACCCCATGAGCCATCGATGCCTGCGCGACTCTTTGTGTACCAAAGACATTGTTTTTAACGCCTTCAAATTCATTACTTTCCATCAATGGCACATGCTTATAAGCAGCGGCGTGATAGACCGTGTGGACGGTATGGAGAGAAAACACATACTCAAGAAACGCTTGGCTCATGACCGAACCGAGGAGCGGCTGGATTTTTACATGAGCGGCGAAGCCGCTGTCGCGTAGCTGGCGATTGACCTGATAGAGCGCATGCTCACAACTATCCACCAGCAGTAAACGCTGCGGTTTCAAGCGCATAATCTGGCGACACAGCTCCGATCCAATGGACCCCCCGGCCCCCGTGACCAGCACGGTTTTACCCTTGATATTACGTTGCAGCAAATCGACATTGGGGGGCACAAGATCCCGGCCCAGCAGATCTTCGGCATCCACCTCGCGCAGATCATTGACACTGACTTTGCCGCTCGCAATTTCGCTGACTGTGGGCAAAACCCGGGCGTGTACACGAAAATCCTGGAGTCTTTGGATGATTTCGTTGCGCCTGGCACGCGTCGCCGATGGAATGGCCACAAGCACTTCTTTAATTCCGTAACGGTCTACGATACGTCCAAGATCGCGCAGCGGAAACACCTTAAGCCCGGCTACTTCCCGGTCATACATGCGCGTATCGTCATCGAGAAAACCCACAGGATAAAGATCGCGAGACTGATACAGCGCCTGCACCAGCTGCACACCTGCATCCCCCGCGCCGTAAACCAGTACATTGTCGCCCGAAAAACTGTTTCTAACCGGGCGCCACATAAACTCACGCATGATCAAACGGCTACCCACAATCAATACCGTCGCAAACATCCAATACAGCAAGATCACTGTATAAGGCACGCCCTGGTAGTTTGCCAAACCAAACAACGAAACCGCAACCGCCCATAGCAAGGTTGCAATCGCGACGGCCTTGACCGTAGTCCAGAGCGCCTGCTCTCCCATATATCGGATGACTGCACGATACAATCCAGTATAAAGGAATACGGGCACAGCAATAACCACTGCAAGGATCGCGAGCGCGGTCTGAGTGTGACTAGGAAGCAGCGGCTCCCCAAAACGAATCGATAATGCTGACCAAAATGAGAAAAGTAAAAGTGAAAGATCGAGTATTGATACCAAAAAGCGCTTGTGAAGGCTTGGCAACGTCCTGAGTGAATCTACCGGTTTATCCATTTCCATGAGCAGTGTAATGATTAACAACCATGCTTTGGCGCCACGCAGTTTAATGAATTTCCGATAGAAAGTAAGTGAATGTTAGCATTCTTTCTTAAAGTAGAAACTTAATATTAGCGCTATTTCTCTTTTTTTACGCGTTTGCTCTACTTGGTTTACTTATATCCACCAACCTTTACCAAAAGAATTGCAAGCAAGCTACATGCCACCATCCAAAGAAGCTCCCAAAGCAAAACTCTCGACACTGGATAACCTGCCAGAACCAAGCGTTGGTACCAATGCTCGCGATGTGCCTCCCAAACTTTTTGCCTACGGAAAAGTCGTGATAGCAAGGTGTAAGTTGCATCCAACCAAAATGGCATAAAGATTAGTACGGGCACCCACCAATGGAATAGACTGCGCTCAATTCCTAGTAGTGAAGCCGAAATCATCATGTACCCGAGAAATGTGGAACCACTGTCCCCCATAAAGATCTTTGCAGGTGGCAGATTCCAAACTAAAAAGCCAAGAGTAGCAGCGGCAATCGAGGCGACACCCAAGGCATAGACGGAGTCGCCCAGCTGCCAACCGATCACCGCTAGCGCACCAAAACCGACCACCCCCATCGTGCCGGCCAGCCCATCCATACCATCCATGAAGTTGTACAGATTGATTGACCATATGCCGAGGAATACTAATCCCATAGTTAATGCTATCCCTAACAGAGTATCCATGGATGCATATCCCATCCGCATAGCACCCAACAACAGGATCGTTACAACACAATGCATCAACAATCGTATTCTTGCAGGCACATGTCCAAGGTAATCGTCGAGTATCGATACACCAAACAACAGCAGAACACCTGCTAAGATAAGAAAGTCATATTCTGCAAATATTGGAGTTGGATAAATGAGCTTTGAGCTAAGCACCCATCCTAAAATTGTCCATAAAACAATGGATACCCCGCCCGTCCTTGGCACCGCCTCGGTATGTAAAGAACGATCATTGGGTATATCAAGGGCGGTATTTACTCCAGAGTGTCTTACTAAGAAAAATACACTTACAAGACTACCTGAAAAAATACCCATGAGTATCGCTAATAATTTAGTACTCATCCGAACCCCCCGATGACTATTATCCCTCGCAACTCATAAGACAACATCAATACTACGCCCTGCGAATTGCTTTACATCATCCATTTCATTCTAACTTATCAATAAGTTACTGAGCATTATTTGCCAGATTCTTCAGCCAGTAAAGCTGCTGCCTCGTGAATTATTCTAATTCAAGCAACTTCCAAATGACTTTTTGGAGACAGGCAGCGTTGAATTGTAACTTCTTTATTATTCTTTCTTGTTGATACAAACAACATTTCACACACATTGATATCCGATTATACTTAATAGCTATTTAGATTCAGACACTTAGAAACCTCAACCAAGGATAATAAGTACCTATACAATCTATCCAAATTGTATCCTCGAGTTATATGGCATCGTTTAGAATGCGAACTCACTTCACCTTTAGGTTTACACTAATCTTCGGATTTTGCTACGTTGATAGCATATTGAGAAAGTAACGGCATGGATTTTGATTTCCGAAACTGTTACTCTACCAGTTGGTCTTCATTTTCAACTGAAGGAATATACAACATGAAAGAACATGGATTGCTTGCTATCGATCAGTACTACTGTTGCTAACGATACACGATTAAAGCTAATACGCTTGTTTTTAATTACTCGTTGCCTTTTAAGAGTACAAGTATAAAGTTTTATGTTGTAATTACCCGCTATGCGTAACAATGATTACCTTTCGTCCAAAAAACTTCTTAAAACACTCTTTAGTTCATCCAACAATATTGGCTGTCCTCGTTCCATGTCGCATTTCTTCGATTTTCCATTGCGACCGTTCCAGCATATCGTGCCTCTTGATTAGACATCAATATTATTTTTAAGCACAAGACCGATAACAATCTTGTCAATAAAACAGTTATCAAGAATTGCACGCACCCTTTAATATACCCATACACTATGAGAAGAGAGCCGTGAGACATCAAATCTATCGCGAACTCACGCCGCAAGCGATAATCAATACATTCATAATCAATATATCATTGATTAAACAGCTCGCCTGGCGAGATATCATAGGAAGATATCAAGGCTCCATTCTTGGGCTCATATGGTCATTCATAAACCCTCTAATCATGTTAATGGTTTACACTTTTGTTTTTTCTGTGGTATTTAAAGCACGTTGGGGCAGCAGTCAATCAAGTGATAGTAAAGCCGAATTTGCATTAATTTTATTTTCTGGACTAATTATACACACCTTTTTTGCTGAGGTACTTAATCGCTCCCCTTCCCTTATTGTTAGCAATTCTAATTACGTTAAAAAGGTCGTTTTCCCTCTTGAAACACTACCTTACGTAAATATTACCTCTGCTTTGTTCCATGCATGTGTAAGCATCGCAGTTCTTTTACTCGGTTTAGTACTAATTAACGGAACAATACATTGGACAATAGCGTTTCTTCCAATTATATTTACACCACTCATTTTATTGTCTCTAGGCATCTCATGGATTTTAGCATCTCTCGGCGTTTACCTTAGAGACATGAACCAAATTACCAGCATAATAACCACCATCCTTTTATTTATATCTCCGGTATTTTTTCCACTTTCTTCTATACCAGAGCAATATCAAGCAATTGTTATAGCTAACCCACTTACTTTTATAATTGAACAGACGAGAGAAGTTATCATCTGGGGTAACCTTCCGAATTTCACTGGTTTACTTACATACTTTATATTTGCATTTATTTTTGCTCAACTCGGAATTATATTTTTTCAAAAAACGAGAAATGGTTTCGCCGATGTGTTATAAAGCCCTCTTATTTATTTGAGTAATGTTTAAATAATAATGACTGCGATATCCGTAAATAAAGTCGCCAAATGTTATCCCATATATGATCGTCCGAGTGACCGACTGAAACAGATGCTTTTCAAAAACAAAAAGCGGTTTTTCAGAGAGTTTTGGGCATTAAATAATGTAAATTTCTCAGTATCGAAAGGTGAGACAGTAGGGATAATTGGTAAAAATGGTTCTGGTAAATCCACTCTACTACAAATTATCTGCAAAATACTTACCCCCACCAAGGGAGATGTCAAAGTCGATGGCAAAGTGGCCGCTCTTCTAGAACTCGGCGCTGGCTTTAATCCTGAATTTTCTGGGATAGAAAATATTTTTATGGCGGCCTCAATATACGGCCTCACTAAAGAAGAAACATCCAGACGCATGGATTCAATAATCTCTTTTGCTGACATCGGGGAACACCTAGACCAGCCAGTCAAAACCTATTCAAGCGGCATGTATGTACGGCTCGCATTCGCGGTGATTGCTCATGTAGATGCCGACATTCTGGTAATTGACGAAGCGCTAGCCGTAGGTGATGCTATATTCACGCAAAAATGTATGCGGTTTATTAGGGAATTCAAAAAAACGGGCACTTTATTATTTGTCAGTCACGATATGAACTCAGTATTAAGTTTATGTGATAAAGCAATTTGGCTGGATAATGGTACTATTGTTCAACAAGGCTCCTCCAAACAGGTAGCTGAAGACTATCTTCAGTCTACCCTACAATCCGTATACGGAAACGATGCTCAACTTGAGCGAGTAAATAATAAAGAAGTCCCTGAACCATCCAGTGCTGACGTTAAACTCGATTATGATTCTCAACTCGAATTCCAAGAAAACCTCGTCGATGCGAAGGGTTGGTCATCAGGTGCAGGAAAAATAATATCAATTGAGATGAAATCTTTATCTAATGAGGTTAATAACCTATACAAAGGTGGTGAGAAGGTAAACCTGATCATTCGCGCAGAAATTTACCAAGACTTCGACAGACCCATTATAGGTTTCCTCGTGCGTGATAGGCTAGGGCAAGACCTTTTCGGAGAAAACACACTTGGTTTTACAAAGCTTAGTCCAACACCTGCTAAAGCAGGTGATACTTTAGAGTCTTGCTTTACATTCACTTTACCCATGTTGCCTAATGGCGAATACGTTGTAATGGCCTCTCTAGCAAATGGTGATCTGTATAATAACATCCAACATCATTGGTTGCATGACGCATTTGTATTGACAGTTTCGTCCTCTAAAGTCCGTTGGGGGCTTGTCGGCATTCCTTTTGAACAAGTTTCGCTAAATAAAATCTAATGGATAATTTAAAAGATATATATAGGTCTCATACCGGAAAAGTCTCAGATAAATGGGAGCTGTATCTCGATGAGTATACACGTCTTCTCAATAAATTCCGTAACGAACCAATATCTATTTTAGAAATTGGCATTCAAAATGGAGGCTCGTTAGAGATTTGGTCAAAATATTTTGCTGCAGCAAAATCGATACTAGGATGTGATATTGACTCAAATTGTGAGAATCTTCGTTATGACGATGAGCGTATAAATGTCATAGTTGGAGACGTGAACGATGACTCCACAAAATCCAGAATCATCGAACTAAATAATAGATTTGACATTATAATTGATGACGGGTCGCATACTTCTGCAGACATCATAGAAACTTTTGTAAACTACTATCCTTTTCTAAACGAAGGCGGACTTTATATTGTTGAGGACATACATTGCAGCTACTGGAAAGAATTTGGTGGCGGTCTTTACTCACCATTTACCGCTATTGAGTTTTTTAAAAAGCTTACCGATGTTATTAACCATGAACACTGGGGAATAGAAAGTAGCACAGAGCAATTTCTATCCCGGATAATTGGAGTTTACGACATACACCCAGAGCATTTCATTAAAACGTTAAATAGCATACATTCAATTAGCTTTGCAAACTCCTTAGTCACAATAAATAAATTAACTACCCCATATCATGGATTAGGGAATAGAGTAATATCTGGTAACTCTGCCAGTGTCAACAATGAAGTCATATCTCTAGGAGGGTGCACATCAGTAGCCCCGCCTCAAACTGAAAATAAATGGTCAACTCTTCAGTGCTCCCCTAGCGAATCTTTTGAATCTCTCCAACAAGAGCTCACAGAGCGTACAAATCTAAATTTATCGCTACAAAATAAAATAGATGATTTACACGAGAAACTCATTTTAAGCGAGGCCAAAAACTCCGACCTCAATAAGAATTTAGCTGAACTATCAAAGAATCTGGAGTCTTCCACCGATAAACTAGCCAAACAAAAACTGAAGGCCGCTGAATATAAAGAAAATATAGATAAATTATCATTTAATTATCAGTCAATGCTGAATTCAACATCCTGGAAAATTACTAAACCGATAAGAAATCTATCTGTCTATCTTTCAAAATTCAAACATTTAGTACACGGTATCAATCAAAAACAATTAGTAAAAAGGTTTCTCACGCTACCTAAAGTATATTCGTTATCAAACCGATTCCTGAGTGGCTTTCTCCATAAAAGCACTTCAGTAACGGAGGATACTGACAATAAATCGTATCATTCTTGGTATGAATCGAGGTATAACTCAGACAAAGTATCGCGATGGTCTGAAGATACTAAATCGCTTGAGTTTAGCCCACTTATTTCAATCATCATGCCGGTGCATAGGCCATGTATACAACATTTCAGTTGTGCTGTTGATTCTGTTCTCGCTCAATCATATAGTAATTGGGAGCTTTGTATCGTAGATGATGCTTCAAATCTAGCGAATCTCACCAAGATTATTGCAGATTACGCTTCCAACGACACTAGAATTAAATTCACAGAAAATCTGAACAATCAACACATATCACTTTCTTCTAACGAAGCACTTGAGTTGGCATCAGGTGATTATTTTATTTTGCTTGATCACGATGACGTGCTCCCAAATTTTGCTCTCTCTGTTCTTGCTTTAAGTATCGCAAAACATCCTGATGCAGAGTTTTTCTATAGTGATGAAGACCGAATCACAGAAAGCAACACCCTTGTTAAGCCATTTTTTAAGCCTGATTGGTCTCCACATCTTTTATATTCTCAAAACTATATCACACATCTCACGTGTTTTAAAAAGTCTTTATATGAAAAGTGCGGAGGATTTCGGAAAGGTTTAGAGGGTGCGCAAGACTATGATTTATTTTTACGTTATTGTTATGCTGCAAATGAAATAATACATATTCCAGAGATTCTATACCATTGGCGTGAACATGGCTTATCAACTTCACTGAACTCAGATTCAAAACCATATGCACACGACGCCGGCCTATCCGCTCTAAGAGATCATCTACATAATAAATATCCCAAACAGTTCAAAGGAGACATCGAGAGTAATTTTCTTTTTACATATTCACCAAGATTTTTATTAAGCCCCTCCTCGCTTGTTTCCATCATCATTCCCACAAAAGACAAAATTGACTTATTAAAAAAGTGCATTGATAGCATACTAAGCAAATCACTATGGAAAAATTTCGAAATACTGGTTATCAATAACAACTCCACTGAAGACAAGAGCTTTGCATATTTTGAAAAAATTTCTCAACACCCTAATATTAGGGTTATCGATGCGCCTATTCCTTTCAACTGGTCTAAAGTTAATAATATAGGAGCTAGTCATGCTCAGGGCGACGTTTTTGTTTTTTTAAATAATGATATTGAAATCATTACACCTGATTGGATAAATATTCTTGCAAGCTACAGCTTACTTCCAGACGTCGGCACCGTAGGACCTCTGTTATTATATGAAAACGATACAATTCAACACGCGGGAGCAATTGTGGGAATGAATGGATGGGCAGATCATGTCTTCAAATCATTACCCCCTAAACATCACGTAGGCCCATTTGTATCTCCGCTCATATCTCGTAATGTACTCGCAGTAACCGGTGCATGTACGAGTATTGAAGCTGCAAAATTCAAAGAACTCGGCGGATATGATGAAGAATTTATTATTTGTGGGAGTGATATTGAGCTAGGCGTTAGAAGTTCTAAGAAGGGTTATTACAACGTTTATACACCAGATGTGAGATTATATCATTTTGAATCCATGACTAGAGATAACTACGTTCCCGAAGTAGATTTCGTAAACTCAGATATAAAATATGCACCTTACCGCACAGATCAAACTGACCCTTTCTTTAACCCTAATCTAGATATTTTCAATACAACCCCGAACATCTGCGCCAATGACAAATAGTAAGATTTTAAGATTTCTTTTACGATCTAGAACAATCCTCCATTTTGCCAAAGAACTCTGCAGTGCAAGCAGAAACGAAGATACAATAAGGATCTCTATTCCAGAAACCACCCCTTTTTCTTTATCCTCATCAAACATAAAGAAAATTCGATTAAACTTAGTAGTGCCTGGCATATCAGAAAGATATATTTTTGGCGGAATCGCCACAGCTTTGAAACTGTTTGAATCGGTTGCTGATGATAACTACGATCTACGAATTATTGTCTCTGACGAACAAGTAGCAATACCCGCTGAAGGAAAATTTTATTCTAATTGGGAGCCTGCGCCTTTAAACCATCCCGATAAAACTGGAAACATAATTACCGTAGCTGGAGATAGATATAACAAATCCTTGCCTATCAGAGAAAATGATTTTTTTATAGCGACGGCTTGGTGGACTGCATATTCTGTCTTGGATGTTATAAAATGGCAGAAAAATAACTTTAGCGTTAATGATAGAAAATTTACTTATTTAATTCAAGATTTTGAGCCTAATTTCTATCCGTGGTCTACTCGCTATGCAAAAGCACTGTCGACGTACCAACATTCCAATTCAACTATTGCCGTATTCAACACTTCGTTGCTAAAGGAATACTTTATAGATCAAGGCTTACATTTTAAAGATAGCTTTCATTTCGAGCCTCAGTTAAATGAGCGTTTAAAGAAATACATAAATAATATCGATTCAACGTCAAAAAAAAAGAAATTAATCATATATGGCCGACCTTCCACTGAACGTAATGCTTTTGAGCTTATCATTGAAGTATTGATGCTTTGGTCGTCACGTTTAGAAGGATCACAACATTGGGAGCTTATTTCACTAGGAGAACATCATGAAGACATATCATTAAATAACGGCGTCATACTTCGCTCAAGGGGAAAAGTCTCTTTGGACGAATATGCACAGCATTTAGTGGAATGTTCAGTTGGACTTTCTTTGATGGTTTCTCCACACCCTAGCTATCCGCCTCTAGAAATAGCTGCGTTTGGCGGGATTTCAGTCACTAACAACTTTTCTAATAAAGACCTTTCTACCTTACATCCAAATATCCTAAGCACACCTTCATTTGATGCTGAATCCATTTCAGATTTATTAATTAACGCATGCAGTTCTGCTTTAAAAAAATCATTTAACTTAAAAAACAATCAGCATGATGGGTTTTTCTTCCTTAAAAACGAGGATCAGTTTAATTTTTCTAGTATTTTACGAAAAAAACTTATCACGCAACGTTCAAATAATATTTAGATGTTTTCTTTATAGCGCATGTCCCGTAACTCAACAGCAACAAAAGTATGTGCTAGCATCGTAATTTACAAACAATGCCCAGAAACACTTAGCACGTTAATTAATTCTTTGCTGCATCAGGCAGAGCAAATTATAATTGTGGACAATAATGAATCGCCATCTTTATCTCCGACGGATGGCCGTATTGTATATTTTCCTAACAATGAAAACTTGGGGATCTCTAGGGGACATAACATATCATTTCAATGGGCAGAAAAAAACAATTTTACTCACCTTTTAACTTTCGATCAAGACAGCTCCATAGACACCACACTGATTGAGAAACTATTACAAGCTGAACACACGTTAATCGATCAAGGGCATAATGTAGCTTGTGTAGGACCAAGTTTTATAGATCCTAGAAATCAATTTACTGCACCATTTATCACCCTATCTGGCTGGAAAATAATTAAAAAAAGCTGCGACAATGAAAACACCAACTTCATATCGGTGGATTATCTGATAACGTCCGGATCATTATTCAATTTAAAAGCCTCAAAGGAAATAGGTTACTTTGATGAGCTTTTATTTATTGATTACGTTGATATCGAGTGGGGTCTACGTGCAAAGTCTATGGGATACAAGCTGTTTGGAATCTGCGACGCAACCATGCAACACACGATAGGTGATCCACCACTTAAATTAAGATTCATTAATAAGAAAATTCCACTTCACAGCCCATTGAGACATTATTATCATTTTCGTAACGCGATTTTGATTTATAAACGACCTTATATCATCACGAAGTGGATAGTCAATGATTCAATAAGACTTGCTATAAAATATTTTGTATATTCTTTTTTTGCCCCAAAAGCTAAAGCGCACTTTACCATGATCAATAAAGGTATTCTTCATGGCGTTATTGGTATTTCAGGAAAATATACTACTAAAAAATAGGTCAGGCACACCAAGTGGCTATAGAGTACAAACATCACGATGCTGGGATTACATTAGTTACTATTAATTTTAATGCTGGCCTGTTACTGAAGGATTGCATCTCTAGCGCCCTATCGTCAACTTTAGTGCGTTACGTTTATGTCATCGACAATGCCTCAACTGATAATAGTCTTTCATCACTGGAGGCTGAAATCAGCGATACTCGGCTCAAAGTATTCAGGAATACCTCGAATGTCGGTTTTGGAAGCGCAAATAATCAAGCGCTCAAACTGATAGATACAGAGTATATACTCCTGCTTAACCCTGACTGCATCGTATCTAAAGAAGCAATTGACCAGCTCGTGTTAGCTGCTCAAGCAGACATTAATTCTGGGCTTTTGGGCCCGCTTATACTAAATGAAGACGGAAGCGAACAACGGGGTTGTCGTCGACGCGAACCTAAACCTGAGCTGCTTCTAAAAACGTTATTGAGCGCAAAGAGAGGCGGAATCAACCAAGTAGGAGCGCCCCTGTCCAAGGAACCGCAAACCGTAGACGCTATTTCTGGCGCTTGTATGCTGGTTCGTCGCGATGCGCTGTTTGATGTTGGCCTTTTCGACGAAGATTACTTTTTACATTTCGAAGATTTGGACTGGTGCAAACGATTTTGGCTTAAAGGTTGGAAAGTTCTTTTCGTTCCTGCCTCAACAGTCGTACACGCCCAGGGCGCTTGCAGCCGCAGAAGCCGTTTAAGTGTTGAAAGGCATAAAATCAACGGCCTCAAGCGCTATTATAAAAAATACTATGACAAAGAATACTCGTCAATTAATCTTAATATGATCTATTTTTTAGTCTATCTTCGCTATCTTATCCTTGCTCCTGTATGGTTATGGAAAAACAGAAAACAGTAACGCGCATCTCTGTTACAGGTGCAACGAGTATTGTAGGCCACTTCCTTTTACCTTTGCTCAGGAACTCCCCAACACCTATTCGTGCCATTAGCCGTTCTTCTGATCCTTTTATTACACCTAAGGAGCAGGTCTCGCTTCAAACATGGCATAGAGTCGACCTGAGCAAAGAAGTGGTTGAGTTTTTAGAACAAGAAACTCTTATTCATTTGGCTCCAATTTGGTTGTTGCCTGATCTTTTAGATCGCGCTCCTATCAAACCGATGCGTGTTATCGCCTTTAGTTCCACCAGCATGTTCACTAAAAAAGATTCACCCTCCAAGAGGGATCAACTTCTCGTAAAAAAATTGCAACATGCGGAGCATAACTCAATTCAACGATGCGAGGCACTTGGCATTCCATGGACTATTCTCCGCCCTACAATGATTTACGGTGGTCGCCTCGATAAAAATATCAGTAGAATAGCTTCTTTTATTCAGCGTTATGGCTTCTTTTTGTTGCCTCGCCAAAGCGCTGGATTACGAATGCCTGTCCATGCGGGGGATCTTGCTACCGCGACGCTACGGATTCTGAATAATCCATGTACCGCTAACAAAGAGTATAATTTGGGTGGAGGGGAATCCCTGCCCTACTATGAGCTGGTCACCAGAATATTCTCAACATTAGACAAAAAACCTAGAATCATCTCAGTTCCTTTTTCTTATATAGCGACGATGCTACACATCGCGAACGCGTTTCATTTAATAGCGGATGCTGATACTGAGATACTCAGACGCATGAGCGAAGATCTGGTTTTTGATCACACGCTGGCAGTTGTCGATTTCGACTACTCACCAAGACCCTTTCGCCCTAACAGGGATGATCTCCGGATTGACTAAGGGAATCTATAGCAAATGCGTTTAACAGGCTGTTAAGGAAGCTCTGATCAATTCGTAACGCGGCATCTTGCGGCCCAAAATCGCCCACTGCTGCCTGGCGCATCTTCGCAATAGCCAGCAATTACCTGCGATCCGCACCTTGAACTGGATGATTTTTCACCACAATCTGCTCGCGCCAGAATTAATCAGAGCGTCCTTAAATTGATTCGCAATGCCGTGGACTACAAGGGTAGAGAATTTTCTACCAGATTTCTGAGAACCACCGTATCGCTTGAGAGCTAATGGACGCGATACCTATAATAATCTAGAAACCAGTCTGCAAATCGTTGGACCCCAATTTTCAGAGGTGTTGCGGGCTGGTATCCGAAGTCTGCGACCAGGTCATCCACGTTCGCATAGGTATTGAGCATATCCCCAGGCTGGAGTGGTAATAGATTTTTCTTTGCTTGTTTGCCAAGCGCGGACTCCAACGCCTCTATATATTTAAGCAGCTCAATGGGCTGGTTACTCCCAATATTATAGACACGCCAAGGCGCCATACTCGTACCAGGGTCGGGAGATTCCCCAGTCCAATCAGGATTTGGCCTGGCGGGCTGATCTACCACTCTTATGACACCTTCGACAATGTCGTCGATATACGTGAAGTCGCGCTGGTGATGGCCGTAATTGTAAACATCAATAGGCTCTCCCTGCATAATCTTCTTTGCGAATTTAAGCATAGCCATATCTGGACGGCTCCATGGGCCATATACGGTAAAAAACCGCAATCCAGTGGTAGGAAGCTCATAAAGATGCGAATAAGTGTGCGCCATTAACTCATTCGCTTTCTTAGACGCAGCATACAAGCTCAAAGGATGATCAACATTATCGTGCACAGAATAGGGCATTGATCGATTTGCGCCGTAGACCGAGCTTGAGGATGCGTAGACTAAATGTTTGACGCCATGGTGCCTGCAACCTTCCAATAAATGCGCAAAACCTACGATATTACTATCAACATAGGATAACGGGTTCTCTAAAGAATAACGCACGCCGGCTTGAGCAGCTAAGTTTACGACGGTATCAAAGGCATTGTCCTTAAAAATTGCCTCTATCGCATCACGATCAGCCAAATCTGCTTTGATGAATTGGAAGTGTTCCTGCTCCATCAGTCGTGCAAGACGGGCTTCTTTTAAAGAAACCTCGTAATAATCGTTGAGCACATCGAGGCCGACAACCGAGTCTCCCCTAGCGAGCAATGCCTCTGACAATGCAGCCCCAATGAAACCAGCAGCACCTGTGACGAGCACGTTCATAAGTCGCTTCAAACCTCGGCTGAGTGAGAAACTGTCGGACGACCTACGGCATAATACGTAAAGCCGTAATGCTGCATTCGCCTGGGCTCATACAAATTCCGCCCATCGACAATCACGGGCTGCGCCAAGCGTTCGGCAATATCCTTAAAATCTGGGCTGCGAAATATTTTCCATTCGGTACAAATTGTTAAGGCATCGGCGCCATCGAGCGCTTTCTCTGGCTGGTCAAACAAGCTCAGATCGTCACGTTGGCCGTAAATGCGATGTGTTTCTTCGCGTGCTTCAGGGTCATAAGCCTGAACTTTCGCACCAGCGTTCCAAAGGGCTTCCATCAAAATACGGCTAGGCGCTTCCCGCATATCGTCGGTACCTGGCTTGAACGCCAACCCCCAAATGGCAATCGTTTTACCAGCGAGATTACCCTCGAAATGCTGATTCAGCTTTTCGAACAAAATTTCCTTTTGCAGATCATTGCGAGTCTCTACTGCTGATAACACCCTAGCATCAAAACCGACTTCACGGGCTGTACGTTCCAGTGCCTTTACATCTTTTGGAAAGCAAGAGCCTCCATAGCCGCACCCAGGGTAAATAAACTGATAACCGATCCGCGGATCCGAGCCGATACCCCGACGTACTGCTTCAATATCGGCCCCAAGTCGCTCAGCTAATTGCGACATCTCATTCATGAAACTGATTTTCGTCGCAAGCATTGCATTCGCTGCATACTTTGTAAGCTCTGCAGACCGCACATCCATTACGATCAATTTGTCGTGGTTGCGGCTAAATGGTTGATACAGTTCTTGCATCACTTCTGTTGCATATTCGGTTTCTACTCCGACTACGATACGATCCGGCTTCATGAAATCATTGATCGCCGCGCCTTCTTTCAGAAACTCCGGGTTTGAAACCACCTGAAAATCGATGTCAAGTTTTCGTTCTGCAAGTGCCTTGCGAACGGTTTCTTTCACTTTATCCGCAGTACCGACTGGGACAGTTGATTTGTCTATGACGACTTTAGGGCTCTGCATACGATCGCCGATCGTTTTAGCGACGGACAATACATATTGAAGATCGGCAGACCCATCTTCATCAGGCGGTGTACCTACCGCAATAAACTGGACTTCAGCATGTCTGACCGCTCGATCCATATCAGTAGTAAAGTCGATTTTGCCCTGCCCCATCGCCTTTTTGAGCAAACCTTCCAGACCGGGTTCATAAATAGGTAGTTCGCCTTGTTTTAAGCGATCGATCTTGTTGGCATCAACGTCGACACACAAGACATTATTGCCCACATCTGCGAGGCAAACGCCTGTCACTAATCCAACATAACCTGACCCATAGATTGTAATGCGCATAATACTAATCCACCCTTTATAAATTTAACCTAATAATTTTTCACAACAACTCTGAAATTTTAGTATTATTTTTTTCATTCAAGGACTTAAAAACAAGTTATTATTTCAATTACCCCGTGCTTGTCTAAGATGCTTTACGATCCTTATATTGTTGGTCGATCCAGTCCTTATAGCTGCCATCCATGACAGCACGCCACCACGCTTCATTGTCCAAATACCACTGGAGGGTTTTTTGGATTCCTGTCTCGAACGTTTCAGCTGGTTGATAGCCAAGTTCTTGCGTGGTTTTAGTGGCGTCGATGGCATAACGCTGGTCATGGCCAGGCCGGTCCTTGACATAAGTAATCAAGCTCCGGGCTTGTGCTCCATTCGCAGCAGGTGCACTGGGGAATCGCGCTTTGAGCTCGGCATCCTGGGTAAAGTGTCGATCGAGTAAATCACAAATTAAATTGACAATATCAATATTCGTCCATTCATTATGACCACCAATATTGTAAGTTTCCCCCAATTTTCCCTGCTTGATAATCAAATCGATACCACGAGCGTGATCATCAACATAGAGCCAATCGCGAATATTTTTTCCATCCCCATAAATGGGGAGTGAGCGGCCATGCAAAATATTGATCAGCACAAGGGGAATGAGTTTTTCCGGAAACTGATACGGCCCGTAGTTATTCGAACAATTACTGGTCGTCACGTCCAATCCATAGGTATGGTGATAGGCACGCACTAAATGATCCGAAGCGGCTTTGCTCGCGGAATAAGGGGAGTTGGGAGCGTAGGGCGTGGTTTCTTTAAAGGCCGGATCCTCAGGACCCAGTGAACCATAGACCTCATCAGTCGAAACGTGATGAAAACGGTGGGGCACGCGCCCCTGCGGACCTTCCAACCACACCTCGCGAGCAGCCTTCAACATGCTGTGTGTACCGATGATATTGGTATCGATAAACGCATCCGGGCCGGAAATGGAACGATCCACATGGCTTTCTGCAGCAAAATGCACCACCGTGTCGATAGACTCATCACGCAATAACTGTTCAATCAAAGATTGATCACGAATATCACCATGCACAAACTTAAACTGCGGATTTTTTTCTGCTTCGACCAAACTATTGTGATTACCTGCGTAGGTGAGCGCATCCAATCCAAGCACTTTATCTGCTGGATGCTGATCCAGCCAGTAGTAAACGAAATTGACCCCAATAAAACCGGCCGCACCGGTCACCAATACATTAGACATCATTCAGCTCCTTTAGCATTTTTTGCAGCGCAACACGCCAGTGATCTCCCTGATAACCCAGTGCTTGCCTCAATGATTGTTTACACAGTACAGAAAAGGCAGGCCGGACTGCTGCCGTAGGATAGTCCGCAGTGGCGATGGGCTGGACAGTCACCGGTGTCGAGACTAACCCAAGTTCCTGACCTATTTCCCAGATCGCCATCGCAAAGTCGTACCAACTCGCTACCCCGGCATCGGACCAATGATAGATACCGGATAGTTCCTGCCTGATCGACTGACAGATCACTTGCGCAAGCCCAGCCGCCCAAGTCGGACTCCCTACCTGATCTTCGACGACCCCGATCTGCTCCCGTTCCTGCATCAGGCGCAGCATTGTTTTAACAAAATTATGTCCATGCACGGAATAGACCCAGGCAGTCCTGATGATCAATGCCTGCTCACCAAGTTCGCCCAATACGAATTGTTCACCTTCCAACTTGGTTTGCCCATAGACGCACTGAGGATGTGCCGGATCTTGTGGGTCATAGGGTCGGTTCTTCTGGCCATCGAAGATAAAATCGGTAGAAAGGTGCAACAGACGCGCACCCTGCTCGACTGCAGCTCGCGCAATATTTCCTGCACCCAATGCGTTGATCGCGTGCGCCGCCTCGGGATGCGCTTCGGCACCATCCACGGCGGTGTACGCTGCAGAATTAACAATCCAGTGCGGCTTGAGCGTCGCTACTGCGTCGTTGACTGCCGATGCATCTGTCACATCCAAGGCTTGCCGGGAGTAGGCATGAATCTCGAAATCAGGTGGTGCGCAGCGTTGCAGCTCCCAGCCCACTTGGCCTCCCGCCCCGGTCAATAGAATACGGGTCATGAATCGTCCTTATTTCAGCAAATCCATTAAGTATCGACCATATCCGCTCTTCTTTAAAGGCTCAGCAATCTTCATCAATGCGGTATCATCAATAAATCCCTGGCGCCAGGCGATTTCTTCGGGGCAGGCGATCTTTAAGCCCTGACGCTGTTCGATTACGCGTATAAAATGGCCGGCATCGAGCAGTGAACCCATCGTGCCGGTATCCAGCCACGCCGTGCCACGCGTCAAACGCTCGACCTTCAGATCTCCACGCGCCAGATAGACGTTGTTTACATCGGTAATTTCCAGCTCCCCTCGATGGGAAGGCTGGATAGATTTGGCGATCTCCACCACATCATTGTCGTAAAAGTACAAGCCCGTCACGGCATAATTCGACTTAGGCTGTGCAGGCTTTTCCTCGATACTTGTGGCACGACCGGTGGCATCGAAATCCACCACACCATAACGCTCCGGATCATTCACCCAGTACCCAAACACGGTCGCGCCGCGAGTCTGCCCGGCAATCTCCTGAAGGCGTACAGAAAGCTGCTCTGAATAAAAAATATTGTCGCCGAGTATGAGCGTTGCATTGTCGGAACCCACAAAGTCTTCCCCGATGATAAACGCCTGGGCCAGGCCATCGGGCGACGGTTGCACGGCGAACTGAATATTGAGGCCCCATTGACTTCCATCATCAAGCAATGTCTGAAAAGCGTCCAGATCTCTCGGGGTGGTAATAATCAGTACATCCTGGATCCCCGCCAGCATCAATGTGGATAGCGGGTAGTAGATCATGGGCTTATCGTAAACCGGCATCAACTGTTTACTGACCGAGATAGTCAGCGGATGGAGCCGCGTGCCGGAGCCTCCGGCGAGAATGATACCCTTGCGCTTCTTCGTCATGGTTCTCTCAAGAATGGCTGGTTAAAGTCGCTCCCTGCGTCAAACCTGACACTTTCCATGTGCCCAATCCAATCAGACAGATGTCAACTGCTCTGTAACCTATGCAGGGCAAGCTAGCAACTCGTGGGAAATACTATTCTCACCAATGCACCCTGCTTTTGCCAGCGACTCGCCGGCCTAAATGCTCAAACTGTGAAGGGAATATCGGGAACGAGTGGAGCGTTCGATACTGCACCACCATAGATTGGTAAAATACCCATGCCACTTGTAAAGCCAGCAGATCATTCTTTTCGACAATGTCGGACACAACCCAACGAGCCGGCGGGCTTGTTCCCCAATTCACTCGCCCCGCAAACACGGCGCGTCAACTTGCTCAATTGGCCAGGGATGGCTGACCGACATAAGCGCGCGGTGTCCGTGGATGCAGGCGGGCGACCGGGCGCCCTTTCTTTTGGTTCATTTTCTTTGAGCGAGCAAAGAAAATGCACTCGCACATGGCAACAACCATTTGAAAAGCATCTTGGCGGTAACGGCGCGAAATCACTCTCCAAGCTGCGCTTATAGCACACATTCAAGTCGGCACTAAGCAACGGGGCTACGATTCAGTTAAGGAAGCTCTGATTAATTCTGGCGCGAGCAGATTGTGGTGAGAAATCGTTCAGTTCGGGGCGCGGATTGCAGGTAATAGCTGCCTATAGCGAAGATCCGCAACGCAGAAGTGGGCGATTTTGCCCAGCAAGATGCCGAGTAACGAATTGATCAAAGCTTCCTTAAAGCTCAAACGGGTACTTAGATTGACGCCGCTATGAACTGGCCGGGCGTCAGGAAAAAACCACGCTTACACCGCCCTGGGCTGAGTCCAGCGGACTGCTAAAAGGGAATATCGTCATCGAAATCATCGGCAACCGGCTGTGCAGGTGAGCTTTTCTTCTCCGGCACCGGCTCACTCGTACCCGCCGAGGGCGGAGGCGCGTCATAACCCATCTCCCGTCCACCGCCGCGCGAATCCAACATTTGCATCTCATTGGCAACGATCTCGGTGGTGTAACGATCCTGCCCATCCTGTCCCTGCCACTTACGTGTCCGCAGGCTTCCTTCTACATATACTTTGGAGCCTTTGCGCAGATACTCACCTGCGATTTCCGCGAGCCGGTTGAAGAACACCACGCGATGCCATTCGGTGCGCTCCTGATCCTGCCCGGTATTCTTGTCTTTCCACGTTTCCGAGGTGGCAACCGTAATATTGGTGACCGCGCCCCCACTTGGCATGTAACGCGTCTCCGGGTCTCTGCCAAGATTACCGATTAAAATCACCTTGTTAATGCCTCTCGTGGCCATATTCTCTCAACCTCTCAGTACCAATATGCTGGACGTTTTGTTCTCTCGAAAAGAGACGTATAGTAGCAGATTTTGTGACCCTCATCCGATGGAAAAGATTATTATTCGCGGCGCCAGAACCCACAATCTGAAGAATATCGATTTGGAGCTGCCACGCAACAAGCTGATTGTCATCACTGGGCTTTCTGGCTCAGGCAAATCTTCACTGGCATTCGACACCATCTATGCGGAAGGGCAACGTCGTTACGTCGAGTCGCTTTCGGCCTATGCGCGTCAATTCCTTTCAATGATGGAAAAGCCCGATCTCGATCATATCGAGGGACTGTCTCCCGCCATCTCGATCGAACAAAAAACAACCTCTCACAATCCTCGCTCAACTGTGGGCACAATCACCGAAATTTACGACTATTTGCGTTTGCTCTTCGCGCGTGCAGGCATCCCACGCTGTCCGGAACACCACACCAATCTCGAAGCCCAAACCGTCAGCCAAATGGTCGACCAAGTGCTGGCGCTGCCGGAAGGCACCCGGCTCATGTTGCTTGCTCCCATTGTGAATGACCGCAAAGGAGAGCATGTGCAGCTGCTGGAACGACTCAAGGCGCAAGGGTTTATCCGGGCACGCATCGACGGTGAGGTCTATGATCTGGATGCCCCGCCAAAACTCGACCTGCGCCGCAAACACAGCATCGATGTCGTGGTAGACCGCTTCAAAGTGCGTGATGATCTTCAGCTGCGGCTGGCCGAATCCTTTGAAACGGCGCTGCAATTGGCGGACGGTATCGCAAAAATCGGCTTTATGGACGATCCCGCTAAGCAAGAACTTGTATTCTCCTCCAGCTTTTCCTGCCCGTACTGCGGCTACTCATTACCAGAGCTTGAACCACGGATTTTTTCCTTTAACAGCCCAGCCGGCGCCTGTCCGACTTGCGATGGACTTGGGGTCATCCAGAGATTCGACCCCGAGCGGGTGATTACACACCCCGACAAGTCCCTTTCCGAGGGCGCCATCCGAGGGTGGGACCACCGCAACAGCTACTATTTTCAAATGATTCAGTCATTGGCCGAGCACTATGGATTTGACCTGGACAAACCCTTCAAGCGGCTGGCAAAGCGCCATCGAGAAATGATCCTCTATGGCTCAAAAGGTGAAAGAATCGAGTTTACTTACACCAATGATCGCGGCGCAAGTTATACCCGCAGCCATGCCTTCGAGGGCGTCATTCCAAACATGCAGCGCCGCTTTCGCGATACTGAGTCGGCCGCTGTGCGCGAGGAATTATCCAAATACATGGTCACCACCCGCTGCCCGGACTGTGAAGGCAGTCGGTTGAAGCTGTCTTCCAGAAATGTCTTCGTCGCGGAACAGTCATTGCCCGCACTGACCGCATTACCCATCAGTGAAGTCTATGCTTTTTTCGACAGCCTCGCATTGCAAGGTCAGCGTGCCAAGATCGCGGAAAAAATCGTGCGAGAAATCAGCGAGCGTTTGAAGTTTCTCGTCAATGTGGGGCTGCAGTATCTGGCCTTGGATCGGGCCTCCGATACGCTATCGGGTGGTGAAGCGCAGCGTATCCGACTGGCAAGCCAGATTGGTGCAGGGCTTGTGGGAGTCATGTATGTGCTAGACGAACCGTCGATTGGCTTGCATCAACGAGACAACCACCGCTTGCTGGAAACACTCAAACGACTGCGGGATCTCGGCAATACAGTGATCGTCGTTGAACACGACGAGGACGCTATTCGTCACGCCGATCACGTTGTGGATATTGGACCCGGCGCCGGCGTACATGGTGGGCATATTGTCGCTCAGGGCACGCCCAAACAAATCGAAAGAAATAGTACGTCGCTGACCGGCCAGTACCTCTCCAAACGGCGCACTATTGAAATCCCTGCACAACGCTGGGTAGCATCGGACAGTAAGACACTCAAGATTCTGGGCGCCAGCGGCAATAACCTCAAATCCGTCGACCTGGAAATTCCAGTCGGCCTGTTCACCTGCATCACTGGCGTCTCTGGCTCCGGTAAATCTACGCTGGTCAACGACACGCTGCTGCGTGCCGTTGCGCGCCATTTGCACAATGCTGCAGAAGAACCTGCCAGTTATACCGCCATCGAGGGGCTGGATTACTTTGACAAAATCGTTGCCATCGACCAAAGCCCCATTGGTCGCACACCTCGCTCCAACCCGGCAACCTACACAGGCCTGTTCACCCCGATCAGAGAGCTCTTTGCAGGTACGCCCGAGGCGCGCTCTCGCGGATATAAACCTGGCCGTTTCAGTTTCAATGTCAAAGGAGGACGCTGTGAAGCCTGCCAGGGCGACGGTGTCATCAAAGTGGAAATGCACTTTCTACCCGACATCTACGTCCCCTGCGATGTCTGTGGCGGAAAGCGTTACAATCGAGAAACCCTTGATGTGCACTACAAGGGAAAAAACATACATGAAGTATTAGAGATGTCCGTGGAAGAGGCACTGCAGTTTTTCGATGCTGTCCCCGTACTGGCAAGAAAGTTGCAGACCTTGATGGACGTTGGCTTGTCTTACATCACTCTGGGGCAGGCAGCTACCACGCTCTCCGGTGGTGAAGCCCAGCGCGTGAAACTAGCCCGCGAACTTTCTAAGCGCGAAACCGGGCGTACACTTTATATCCTTGATGAGCCAACCACCGGATTACACTTTCACGATGTGGAGCAATTGCTCAGAGTCCTGCATCGTTTGCGCGATGGTGGAAATACCGTCGTGGTCATTGAGCACAATCTTGATGTGATAAAAACCAGCGACTGGGTCGTTGATCTGGGGCCGGAGGGCGGCTCTGGCGGAGGTGAAATCATTGCCACCGGTACCCCAGAACACATTGCGCATACGCCGACGTCGCATACAGGACGCTTTCTCAAACCACTGCTGTTTGACGAGGCTCAACCTGGCCCGGCAAAAGCGAAAAAGAAAAGCACACGCAAACGGCGCAAAACGGCTCGATCAAACTCCGCCTGAATGCACGATCTCGTAGTAGATCTTTTCCAGCTCAGCCTTATGCTTGGTCTCCTCATTCGCCAGAAAAGTGAACAAATCCTTGATCGGACCAGGTTCCGCTGATTCTGCCAGACTGGTGTACTGCTGCATCGCAATATGCTCACGCCCCAAAGCGTATTGCAATACGGCCTGATCATCTGGATTTTCGCCTAGATCTGGCAGGTGTACCGCATCAGAAAAGCGATGATCAGAGGCCGGCGTTTCAATCGCTTTTTCAACCTCTTTTTCGAGCTCAGGATTTTCGGCCAGCGAGCTGAACAAATCATAGTGTTCCTGCTCTTCCTCCGCTAACTCCTCAACCAGATACCGAATCCGCTTACTGACTTTGGGCGCTAAGTCGGTATAGAAATCACGCGCAGCACGCTCAAACTCAGTTGCGACTTTGAGGATGTCCTTCAGCGTTTTTTGAGATTTGATTCTTGCATAACTTTCACTTTCACCTTCACTCATGCGCAATCCTCCAAGCATATACGGCAGACAAAGCGGACCAGACCGGCGCTTTACACAGGGTATTTGGTAACTATTCAGCGAGCGGGCGAATCATGAAGTAAAACTGCTCATATTGCTTCTGAAATTTGTCCGATCAAGGCGAAAAATGTGAGTTTACAAATGTAAATAACCATTTTTAAACGTGGAGCTGGCGCATTTCAGAGGATAGCTGCGTAGTTACGGTATTTTTTTTGGCTACATCCTTAACTAGTACCTCGTCCAGTTTAAGGAAGCTTCGATTATTTCAGGCGCGAGCAGATTGTGGTGAAAAATCGCCCAGTTCAAGGCGCGGATCGCACGGAATAGCTGGCTATTGCGAAGATCCGCAACGAACAAGTGGGCGATTTTGCACCGTAATCTGCCGTGTTACGAATTGATCAAAGCCTCTTAATATGACGGAGTCAGTTGCAGTGCTTGACAAGGACGCTGCCATTGCCTGCGCACTGCGTATTGATATACGGCATCAACAACAGCCCTGAGCCCGTCTTTTTAAGCTAGACGATGTACTAGTGTAGTGTTTCGACGGATTATGGCTAAGCCCTGGCCTGTACGATTCGAAGTATAACCAGAAACTTTATGTTTCTCGGACAACCTCAAATAGTTTCATAAAGATTCGAGTGGATGGCGCGCCTCAATTTCACGAGAGTTGCATCCGAATCTATTTCGACGAGGTATCAGAAGATTCAGACTTCATGCAGATCCTGAGTTGCCAAACAAGCGTCGATACTCGCTGCCACGCGATGCCCATCAGCCACGGCGTGCACCACATCGGGACCATTAACACAATCTCCCGCGGACCACAGCCAAGGTTCAGAAGTCCGACCTGCTTCATCGACCTTCAAGCGTCCACGATTCCACTCCAACGCTTCGGTCAGATCTTCGCCGAGTAGAGACACATCCGCCATTTGACCGATGGCCTCAACCACCATTTCACCCTCATGAAACTGTTCATCTGAACTATCGTACTGAGGTGCAAACCGATGCTGCTCATCGAAAATAGACAGAACACGCCACGTACACAATCCGTTGAGCCGCCCCTGATCATCAATGCGACACGCTTGGGGGCCCCGACTATCAAGTATCGTCACGCCTTCCTCCAGAGCCTCTTTCACTTCGACTGGATCCGCCAAAAACTGATCCCTGGGTTCCAGCGCTGTCAGCGTAATCTGAACCTCGCCATAGGTTTGCTTCTGTAAGCGTGCCAGAGACCGAGCAATATCCATGGCGACGTTTCCACCGCCAATGACAACTGCACTCTTCGGAATGTCAAAGGGTTCTCGCAGCGTAATCATGCGCAGCAAATCTACTGCGGCCTTGACCTGGATATGCTCAGACCCAGGAATCCGAGTCGATCGCCCCAACTGCAGCCCAATGGCAAGTACGACGGCATCGAATTCATCGCGCAACGAACTCATGCTGCGATCTTTCCCAATCTCACATTGGTAATGAATTTTCACGCCAAGCGAGGTTATCACATCAATGTCCTGATCCAATTTGTCATAGGGCAAACGGTATTCAGGAATTCCAAACCGAGGCATGCCGCCAGCTTTTTCCAAGCGTTCGAATACTTCCACTTCATGCCCTTTCTTGACAAGGTCGAAGGCCGCAGTCAAACCCGCAGGACCCGAGCCAATCACTGCGATCCGTTTCCCCGTCGGGACCTGGACCCGGCCTTCCGCAGCAATCTGCTTCACCCGCTCATGATCCACCGCATCCATGGCATACCGTTTTAACCAGCGAATCGCAATGGGTTCCCCACGGTGCCCAATTGAACATGCCGTCTCGCAGCGATGTGTACATACGCGCCCGCAAACATGAGAAAACGGGTTGCTTTGATACATCCATCGGACGGCATCTTCCGGGCGGCCTTCCCATATCGAACGAATATACTCCGGTGCATCCATATGGGTGGGGCAGGCATCATGACACATACCACATTGCACGCAGCGAGAAGCTTCCAACAAGGCGTGCTGCGCATCATAGCCCGCAACGATTTCATCGAAATTGTCACTGCGACTTTGTGGCTCCAACTCTGGCATTTCCTCACGCTCCAAATCCACCAGATCGGTGGTTGGCGTCTTGGTCCAACCTTCGGGATACGGGGTGCCATGCATACCATCGGCGCTTGGCAGCATGAAATAACTGTCGAGCTGATCCTCCGTACAGACATGCACATATTCGCGAGACAGACTAATCGCAGCAGTAGGACAGACATCCACACACAAAGCACACCAACAACAGCGACCATAATCAATTGCCGGACGCAGTGGGCGAATGCCCTTGATGGGGTCCTCTTTGGCCTCCGGGACATGCACCATCGTAATGGCTGCATTATCACAAACTTTCTGACAAGTCCCGCAACCGATACAGGACTCCCAATCGTTCAAATGAAACCCGCGATAAGTCTCCGTAGCCGGTCGCGGCCCAAGCGGTTCAGTAACCGGTTTGCGTGCAAAGAACTGCAGCGTCTTGAGGGGATTTAAAATACTCCCCTTGTCTTTGTATTTGATATCTGACATCAGCGATCCACCTCTGGCGGGCACGCATCCAGTGAAAACATAATTTGCGCCACATCTTCGAGCCGCGCACCCTCAGCAAGCCATTCCAAAACCTGGACCGCATGCATGGACGACGGCCCGCGGACATGCACTCGATAGGGTTTGTCCCCTCCATTTGAAACAGCATAATAGGCGAGCTCACCCTTGGAGGATTCAACTCGCGCATAGGTTTCACCTGCCGGTACATTCCAGGCCAGAGGGTTGGGGATCGGCGCCCGGACCGGCCCACCAATCGATGGCAGACGCTCAATAACCTGCCTCAAAATACGAAAACTTTGCTTCAATTCGGCACGCCGCACCATGGCGCGCGCCCACGCGTCACCTGCCGCTTCGGTAGGCACATCAAATTCGAGCTGTTCATACACCAAATAAGGATCATCCCGACGTACATCGAACGCCAGCCCGGTAGCCCGAAGATTCGGACCGGTAACACCCCACTCCAGCGCTTGCTCCTGAGTCATTGCGCCCACATCCTTAGCACGCGTAATGAACACCTGGTTGGTAAACAAAAGATTGTCATAATCTGGCAGCCGAGATTCGAGGTAATCCAACGTCTGGCTGACCTGCTCCAAGAATCCTGGTGGAACATCCCGCCGCGTACCCCCTGGGATGTTGAAAATATGATAGACGCGGCCGCCCGTGAGGGCCTCGAATAAATCGAGTATCAGATCTCGGTCGGCAATTCCCCAATAGCTGGTCGTATACATGCCAGTGGTCGCAGCATGCCCGCCAAAGGTGAACAAATGCGCTGCAATTCGCGAAAGTTCGAGCTGCAGCACCCGCAGCCACTGAGCGCGTTCTGGCACTTCCAAGCCACACAAGTCCTCTACCGCCATAGAATAGGTGACTTCCATGGGCACGGGATCCGGTACACAGATGCGCGGAACCAGGGCAATATTCTGGATCCACAAACGACCCTCCATCAGCTTTTCGAAACCCCGATGGAGATAGCCGCCATCGGCTTTTCCAGCGAGCACGACATCTCCATGCAATTTGAGTTTGAAGGCATAATTACCTTCGATCCCGGGATGATTGGGTCCGATAAAAAGTTCGTATTCGTTGCTCGGTGGATGGCTCTGCGCCTGATAGTTTTCGGGCCTCATCGACGCACCTCCTCGGGCCGGATCGCCACGCCACCCCCCTCTTCCTCCAGCTCCTTGAGCCAATCCGGGTGATAAGACTGCCAGTTGAAGGTTTCCTGTACGTAGGCTTCCGCATCAAAATCCTTACGCATGGGGGGTGGGCCATCCCACTCAGTGAGAATGAATTTTTCCATATGCGGACTGCCCTCGAAATAGACGCCGAACATTTCAAAAATGTCCCGTTCAAAAAAAGCCGCAGGCTTATACAGATCGTACACCGAAATATATCGAGCTGTTTCACGAGGAATACGGGTATGCGCCGAAACTAAATGATTAGATTCGTAAGACCATAGGTGGTAAACCAGCTCAAACTCGTTGTCTTCAATCCAATCGACACAGCTGATGGCCGAAAGATGCACGTAGGAAGCCCGGCCTTTCAAAAGCTCCAATAAACCAGGCAGTGCCTCACGCGTCACATCGATGCGTACCCGGCGCGGGCTGGTCTGCCGATACTCGAGGGACTCGAGTTCGCGTAAAATGGTAACCAGGTGCGTGTCTAATTCGCGCTCAGTCATGCTCAAAACTCACTTTAAGCGCAGTTTATGCGCGACAAGGGGCTGCTGATACTGCTGCAGAATACGCGTATGTTCACCTTCTGTCTCCGGACCGGCCAAACCGTAATGTTGCGCCTGACCGATGACATCAGTGGGTGTTTGCCAGTTGTCACCAAACAGATGCTGCTGGTTACCCAGGTAATAGTCATAGCGTTGATAGTAATCCTTCCACGGCTCCGTCTCGCCCGACTGGATATTGGCCATCAACGCGCGCATCCCTTCGATGACGGCCTCTGGTCTCGGCATGCAGCCCGCGATGTATAAATCCACCGGCAGATATTCACTAAGCTTTTTGGCCGTGGCGTAGCTTTGCCAGTACATCCCGCCATTGACCGTACAAGAGCAAATGCCAATCACATACTTAGGGGAGGGCATCTGTTCATAAGTCAAAATAATGCGCTTCAGCGTCTTTACCGAAACATAGCCCGTTACCAATAGAATATCCGCCTGACGCGGCGTCACCATCGGTTGAATCCCCAAGCGCTCCATGTCAAAGCGTGAGGTCATGGCCGGAGGCAGCTCAATAGCGCCACAACCCGTACAATAGTGCAGCATGTACATAGAACGCGACTGCGCGAAGCGCACCAGCTCGTCGAAGACACCTGCCAAAGGATTGGTGCGCGCCTCCTCCGGTGCGTGTTTTTCGGTATGAATAGGAATTTTGCTCAGATCGCTCATCGGCTTACCTCTTTAATACATAACGAATGCGATGCCCAGCAATCCAGCCAATACTGGCCACTTCCACATTAGGCGTAGCATATCTTCAGTGCGATAGCGGGGGAATGTAAAAGCAATCATCATGGGAATAGCAACAACCGCAAAAATCTTGATTAGAAAATCTAACCAATGGGTGCCCCCACCTAGAAACAAGGTCGTATACAGCACACCCGCGGTATACAGTTGGAAACACTGCATGACAAAAAGCCCGCCCATGTACTTACCGCCCATTTCCACCATTGGGCCGGTGGCAATTTCAGCGGGCGCCACATAGATCTCGAACGGCTGTTTACCCATCATGCCTTGGAGTGCAAACAGTCCAGCCAATGCCAACAGTGGCATTTCAAAGGCCCCCCAGCCTTGGGCCTGTTGCAGGCTGATCATCTCTGACAAATCCGTGGTGCCGTAATGCCAGGCCACACCAAAAATCACGATGACAAAAGGGATGTCATAGGCGAGCATGGCAGTCAAAGCACGAGAAATTCCGATCGATCCATTGGGATTAGCGCATTGCCCCACACCCAATGCCAACCCCAGCGAAGGAATCATAAGAAAATAAGTCAGCGTAATAATACCACCCTTGTCGCTCAGACCATCCATGCCCGGCACGGGTAGTAAGCTTTCCGCCGCCAAGTACCCACCCACGGCCATAATAATACCGATGTCGTGAAGCAACCCATGCGAAACTTGCGTAGTCTTGCTGTAGAATTTGATAATGTCGATTAGAGGTTGAAAAAACGGCGGACCAACACGCCGTTGTAATTTCGCCGCAATTTTGCGCAGCATCAACACCATAAAAAGTCCGATCACAAAAGCCACAATCGGCATTAAGATAATATCCGCGATCCGCTTTCCAATCTCCATTAGCTCACCATCCAAAGCACAATCACGGCCATCGCCAGCATGGGTAAGGCGGGTTGCATTAAACGATAGAAGGTCGCTGACCACTGCGCCAAAAAGCTCGCCAGTGACGCCACTACGGATTCAAACCACAGAAAACTGCCTCGATACCAGTGCCCGATTCTATGCATCAAGCCCGCGTAGAAATGGTCGGAATAGTGGTAACGCACATCGGCACTGAGGAAATGTCCACCGGCATAATTATCAAGTTGATGGACCGGCTCTGAACGTCCCGTTGCATAGAACAGCAAAGCACTGACCCCGAAACCGGCAAATAACACCAGGACAAGCATTATCATGTCCAACCCCCCATGTGCATCAGCCACACCACCGAGTGTGTGTGGTAGCACCGGCAAGCCTACTGCTGCCTGCACTGCAGCTACCCAATCCAACACGATCCCAGGCATAAACCCAGTAAGAAAAATGATCAATGCAAGTACCATCATGGGAATGACCATACTCCAGGGGGCCTCTTGCACGGGTTCATGCTCCAGACGCAGCTGCCCAAGAAACGTATTATGAATGAGCTTGTATACCGATAGAATCGTTCCAAGTGTACCGATGACCGAGGCCACAAATAATAACGGCATGCCCTCGCTCAGCAACGAACGATACACCATCCATTTAGATACAAAACCATTCATCGGGGGGATACCCGCTAAACCAATAATGCCCACAAGCATCGCCACAAAAGTCAGGGGCATGCGGGTAAACAAGCCACCAAGTTTATTGAGATCGGCAGTCCCGGTGCGATACACCACAGCAAATACCGCCAATAGCAGTACTGCTTGGTTGGTGGCGTAATTAAAGATATGCAGAATACCGCCCGCAGAACCCAATGCGCTTGCCGATAGAATCCCCATCAGCATGTAGCCACCTTGACCAATGCCGTGCCACGCCAACAACCTGCGCGCATCATTCTGCTTCAGTGCCGTATAGGTGGGCAAGATAATGGTAAAAGCCGCTATCCACATCAATACATCGCGCAGACTCAGGAATGTTAAAGGGATGTGAACTTCAATCAGCCTGATCAAACCAATCAACTGAACCCAGACCAGCATCATTCCATAGAGTCCCATTCGGGAAGAAATAGCGCCTAGAAAAGCCATACCTGGCCCGGGCGTTTCTGCATATGCGCCCGCCTGCCAAAGGTGAAAGGGTAAAATCCCCATTTTTACGGCGAAACCCGCCCCAAAGAGCACGGTAAGCAGAGTAATCAGTCCTACCGACCACTGATCGACCGCGGCCATAAAATCCGCATAATTCAATGATCCAGTCAAATGGAACACGATACCCAAGGCCGCCAGCATTGACATAGCACCGGCCGTGGCATAGGTGATATAGCGCAAAGACCATTTCAGAGCGGGACCAGCTGCTAACGCCATAAGTAGAAAGCTGGCCCAACTCACCAGTTCCCAGGCGATAAATAAGGATAAAAAGTCACCGCTAGCCAGCAACAACAACATCGTAAACACGTTGAGCGCAAGTGCAAATTGAAGCCAACCAGGTGAGCGACCCGCTGCCCGATAGTGATCACTCCAGGCCCCAGTAGCATAGACGCTGCTGACCAATCCAGCTCCTAGCGTAATTAAAGCGAAGTACCAGGACATTGCATCATAGCGCAAGACCAATGGTTGCCCGAACAAATCCCAGGCCAGCCCGGAAGTAACCGCCGGTGCACCGTAACCCAAAGGCGCCAACAAAAAGAGTACCAGAAGTTGTAGACCTAAACCCAACGAAGCAACATAACCTACCCAACGCGTTCTGACTGTCGCCAAAGTAGCGATCAAGGTTCCTAATGCCGTTAACAATAGCGCGTCCAGTAGACTCATGGCAGCTCCCTCCCGGCACCAAGCACCGTGGTGACATACAATTCTCGATCCGCCAGCTGGTCCGCTACTCCCGCCAGCCAGTTACCCACAGGTGTAATCATGACAGTAGCGATCAATAAAACAGCGCCGAGAATCAGTGACGGCCCCAGACTGCCGGCATCATGCACAGGCACTTTAGCGGACCGTGACTCTGAACCCGCTTTGAATAAGCCAAGTCCAAACCGAAACAGATAGTTGGCTTCGAAAACCGTTGCCAGCAAAATAATGCCCGCGCCCGTCCAATATATCCAATTGTCCTGTCCGAGCAGACCGAGTAGCGTCATTAGTTTCGCCCAAAATCCAGGCAAAGGAGGGACACCAATCAAAGACAATGCAAACAAAATGAACAAGCCGGCAGCCCATGGTGATTTCCACCCCGCGCCGGCCAATCCGGCAAAGCCCCCAGACCATCGCTCGGCCAATACAAACAATGCGGGTTTGACAATAAGGTGATGCATGGCCACTGCGAGACCAGCGAAGAGTCCTGCTTGCCCAGGAATGGAAAACGCCATGAGCACCAACCCCAGCTGACCAATGGAAGAGAATGCCAGCATGCGTTCAAAGTCTTTTGCATGCCAGGCAGCCAGTTCGCCGAGTAATACGCCTAACGCTCCGATAACTAGCAGTAGCGTAAGGGCTTCAGGCTGAGGGAATAATAAGACCAGCAAGCGGATTATCACTATGATTGCGAGCTTCGAGATCAAGCCTGCCAGCAACGCAGATACTCTTTGCGAAGCCGTCGCGTACACTTCAGGAACCCAGATGTTAACGGGAAACAATTCCGCCTTCACACCAATCCCCAGCAGTATCAGCACAAACGCTGTGAGGCCCAAAGTATTATCCAGTGTGGTTGCCGAGAGCAGCGTTAAATGTGCGAGGTTGAGCGTTCCGGTTTGAGTATAGATGAGCGCGATTCCCGTGAGCGCCATCACGGTACCCATGCCACTGATGATGACGTAGCGCAATGTGGCTGCCAGTGCCGCACCTGTTTTTGGAGCGGCAACCAGTCCAAAGGAGGCCACCGAAACGAGTTCATAGAAAACGTAAAGATTAAACAGATCGCCCGAGAGCGCCATACCGGACGCGGCGGACACCATTAACAACATCAACGCAGCAACGCGGGCATCGCGCCAGGCTGCATGCGGCCACAATAACAATGCCAGCAAAGAGGTCGCCAACGCAAAAACGAGTGCGAGTTGATCCAAATAGAAGGTGATGCCCAACGGAGGCTGAAAGCCACCCAGTTCGATATGACTGGGAACGCCCCCTGAATCTCGCCACAGTACAATGACTACCAAACTCGTCAGTAGGAGTAATGCAGGCCCCAATAGCCTCCCTACCCACCCAACACTCCGTGCACCGACCGGCAAAAGAAAAGCCCCCAACAAGGGCAGCGCGACCACCAATGCGATAAGATTCACGAGCGCCCCTCCTCTGCCGCAACCGTCGGCCCGATCACCTCTCTGCCCGAAGGCTCTTCTTGGCTTAGGTCTCCGGTCACACCAGCTTGAGCATCAATGTCCGCCTGCATGGCAGCACGAATCTCGTCGATATCCAGACTGTGGTAGGCCTCCTTGACTCGAATCGCCAAGCTGAGCGCCAAGGCCTGAATACCTACTCCGATGACGATCGCTGTCAACACCATCGCCTGAGGGACAGGATCCACCATCTGCTCTGGCCAGACACCCGCCACCATAATCGGGGCATGCCCATGCAACCGATATCCAGCGATGACCAGCATTAAGTTTGCACCTGCCTCTGCAATTGCTAAAGACAGAATGATGCGAAAGAGGTGCCGGCTCCAGATAATACCGACTAAACCAATTGCAATCAGACCAATCGCACCGGTATAGAGAATCCATTGAAGGTCGAACACCATACTCATGTTTCACTACCCTCGTACACAAGATGCGCTAAAAGTCCCGCTAATTCCGCTCCCACTTTAAGCCCCAAAACGAGATACAAAATCGGTAATGAGCCGGCGGAGAGTAATTGCCCCGGGCTTCCCGTCCCAAACAGGGGTTGAAGAAACGCCCCGCCTTGAAACAGTGCGATCAGGCCAATTACAATAAATGCACTACCGGCCAAACCTTCTGTCACGGCCAAACCAAAGTGCCTGACCTGAATGCCCGGACGCGCCAGAAGGGGCAGAAAAAAAGCAGCCGCCAAAATGACGCCACCTTGAAAACCACCCCCTGGCGTAAGGTGGCCATGCAGGATAATGTAAAATCCAATCACGAGCATGAGCGGAAAAAGTAGCTGTGTACTGATTCGTAACACGTTGCCCGCCGGCGCTTGGGCTTGACGCTTTCCACCGCGACGTTCCAATACGAGTCCCGCGACCAGCGAAGCAGTAAAGAGAATCGCAATTTCTCCCAAGGTATCAATACCGCGATACCCTAAGACGACAGCCGTTACGATATTCGCCGTCCCTGTCGTTTCAGGCGCTTCCTGTAAAATGGCCTGACCCACTACCATAGGCGCTGCGCCTGGTTCGAATTCCGCAACGACCACCAGTAAGAAGAATGCCAATCCCGCAGCGAACAGTGGGCTCGTCAGATTTCTCATCGATTTTTCTCACGTTCATCTGTCGCGGACGCTGCGCCCGTCTGCGTTAAACCAAGGCGTCTTAGCGCCAAAGCCAAAATCAAACTCGACAAGCCGGCTCCAACTGCCGCTTCGGTCATTGCAACATCCGGTGCTTTAAGGAGCAAAAACAGAACAGACAAAGCCAGCGAGACGACCGATGCTGCGGCAACCGCTGCCACGTGGTTATTAAAAAAGATTACCGCCAACGCAGCCAGCAACATGACCACTACCAATAGACCGGTTATCCAAATCATGGCGCTTTACCCTCGGATCGATCCGCTTGCCAGGGTGCCACACCGGTGACATGCAAGGCACGCGCCAGCGTCGAAGACCCCACAGGACTTGTGAATAACACGAAACCCGCGATGCAGACCAGCTTGGCCCACCAATGTGGATAGAGCATACCAACCCCGATCAACATGGCGATCACACCCAAAGTGGCTGCTTTTGTCCCGGCCTGAATGCGATTGTAAGTATCTGGCATGCGGACCAAACCTAAGGCAGCCAAAAATGCAAACAATGCACCTGCAAGCAAAAATAAATCAGCGAAAATTCTCAAGAATGTTCTCCTTCAATCGCACGTGCTATCGCCACCACCCCGACAAATGCCAATGCTCCGTACACCAAAGCCACATCCAGATAGACAGGATTCGAGAACCATGCAGCAACGGCCACCAATCCGGCAGTAATTATGACGGATAACGTATCGGCGCCGACCACTCGGTCCAATGCGCTCGGCCCCCTGATGAAACGGAAGAATGCCAATGCAATGGCCATCCCTAAAATAATGGCAGCGAGTACTTCAAGTAGATTCAAACTCATTTCAAAAAGCCCGATATCCAGCGCTCGAATCCCCCTGCGACAGCCTCGGTGACTGCCTGGCGATCCGCTTCTTCTGGTACATTGATCCAGTGAACTAAGAGGCGCTCCTCTTGCAGCTCGACGGTGAGTGTGCCGGGGGTGAGCGTAATACTGTTTGCCAACAACATGCGCCCCAGCGACGAGGTCAAGCCCGTGCGCACTTCGACGAAGCCAGGACGAATGGGCAAAGATGGGCTGAGCACCCTCCCCGCAAGATCAAAATTGGCTCGAAGCAGCGCGTAGAAAAAGTAAACGAGATAAGCGATAAGAAACAGAAAGGCGCGGGGACTGAGAATCAAACCATTGAATACCCCCAATTGCTGACGCGAGACCGCACTGACCACAAGCGCCACGAGCAGGCCGGCGAGCAGTTCTTCAGTCGCCAAAGAACCAGTGAGAAGGACCCAGAGCAATAAGCTCGAAAGGAATACAATTGAGTAGCTGCGTAGGCTTACACGCTGTTCCATAGCCAGGAACCCTTCGTCGATCTAGAGTCCCCAGAATAGGGAAACCTTACAACGATTGCAATAAATCGAGCGACCGCCACACGCGACTACACGTGCACAAGGATTGCGCAAAAACGCCCGCTCTCGGTGCAAAAGAAAAGCTGTATAGCTAGGTTCACGCCGCGGTAGAGAATCCTTTAAGATCCGCCGTTGACGCACCCCCTACCGCGGACACCGATGCCACCCTAAATCTTGAGCCTGCCGGGAATGTACCTGAACGAGCATCTATAATGAATAAGACAGCCCATAGTAAAGCCGAATACAGAACGCCTCAGATTTTTCATGTTAAAGCAATAATTCCGGGGATAGCTCTGGAGTTGCTAAGCAATCCTAACACCGGGCCGTAACATCTAGAGTGCTCTCCACAGTCAGGATGCTGGGTGCGATTCCCGGTGCTACGTCCCCTTTGCGTTAAAAAATAGTCATTGTTTGATAAACTTGCGTTCTTTGTTTAGCAGGCTGTTGAAAAACTCTCAGGTGAGTGCGAGACAAGGCAAAATCTGTAGAAAAAGCGCAGTTTACACGCAGTAAATGAGCATTTTGAGCCAAAATTAACGCTGGATCGTGCCAGCTGAGAGTTTTTCAACAACCTGTTAGATCTGTCGCATGTCAGAGATACCCAAAGCGGTTACGACACATTGACCACCTACTGAATAGAACGACTAGCCTGTATTATTTTGGTGCAAGTCGTTTTGAATAAAATCTGTTAATTTTGTATTTTCTCGCCATCCCTAAAAGATTTTAGCGGCATTTCTCTGCCGTTCTCGTCAATGATCTGCACTAAATCCCCAACGCTTGCCCCCGTGAGTATCGCTGCACTGCTTCGATTCGCTGCTATCTCGACTAATCCCTGGCTATTGATATACCAAAACAAGGCGCCCTGTTTGACTGCAGAAAATGTGCGCGCTTTTCCTATTACCTTCCCCCTGGTTCGAACGGCGGCAATATCTGCAGGTAGTACCGCTTCGCGTATCCCCGTCATTAGATTGCCGTAATGATCGATGTAGAGGACTTCTGACACGTCGAGTGGCCAATCAGGACTAACAAGCTGGGCCTTATCCATTGGCTCTTCATCCACTGAGCCACCACAATCCAGTTTGGAGGCAACAGGCGCAAATAGATCGCGTGCGTGAAAGCTGACAGACAGCTGTACTGGCTCCCATCGGATGCGGCTTACCTCGGCATCTTTATTTTCCTTGAGTAATTGATTGAACAGACCATTGTCTGGGCCAACGTAAACTCGTGAGCCAATTCGCACTATCAGCGCCCCCCGATCAGATCCGACTCCAGGATCGACAATCGCCATACACACAAAAGGGGGGGCAACAGCGCGAGTGAATGCGGGTAACAAATATGCAGCAACTCTTGCAGAAAATTGAGGAGACCCGTGAAAGAGGTCAATGATGCGTGCATCTGGGTTAACGCTGAGAATTGCGGCGTGAACCTGCCCTAGATAGGGGTCTTTAAGCCCAAAATCTGTGTATAGCAGTATCATTTTGCCAGTATTTGCATTGGCTCTTTAACATTAGGAGATAGCAGACGATCTAGTAACCCATTGAACCCGGGCGGGAGAAGCCAGATGGGTACATCGACACTTTTAAAGACTCAATCAGTACAGCCCGAACTGCAGAACCCCAGGATTGGGCATTTGAAACATTGGACGTAAGCCATCCAATACCACCTCGAGAGTGACGGTGAGCAATGAATTTACTCAACGCCCAAGAGCCGCTATTTAACGTACCTAAAGCTAAACTCCGGGAAGTGCGGCGACGCGGATTTGCCGATACGAGGACTGACTAGCGTGATCGGCAGGAAGATTGATTTAAGCAAGCCAGGGCCCCCTCACCCAAGAACTTTGGAGCGATTGAGCCAGCCGTAATAGCGATGCGGCGCTGCCGCGCAATTGATAAGAAACCGTGACTCACTCAGGTTTCAGTGGCATCAACTCAACAGGACGAAAGTTGAATTAAACCCTTGTCAATGCCTCCTATTTCTAGTGTCGCTTTGCGCTCGGCGTTTTTATAGAAACCCTGCTAAGCTGCAGTTGCTGTCTCCGCCTTAATCCTCAACAGGCCGGTCAACCAGTTCCACATAGGCCATTGGGGCATTATCGCCAGGGCGATGCCCGCATTTCAAAATTCGTAGATATCCACCGGGGCGGTTTTGATACCGGGGCGCCAATTCTGAAAACAGCTTGCCCACCATTTCCTTGTCACGCATTCTAGCAAACGCAACACGGCGACGATGCACGCTATCTTCCTTCGCTAAAGTGATCAAGGGTTCCGCCATTCGCCGTAACTCTTTGGCTTTCGGAAGCGTAGTTTTAATCAGCTCGTGACGAAACAGGCTATTGGTCAGATTTTGGAACATAGCCTTACGATGGCTACTGGTTCTGTTTAAGTGTCTACCGGCTTTACGATGGCGCATTTGTATACTCTCTCAGCGATTCTACTTAAGGGATCCAAAATACCATTGGCTAGGCACAGATCCGATAGCGTAAAAACGCACTAAAATTTAACTCAATCAGTAGGGAAGGAGGGGGATGTTTTTAACCTCATCTTCCTATTTACAGTGGAAGAATCTCGAGCAACCGTTTCTTATGAGGCTTTCTTATCCCCTTCACCCAAACCTGGTGGGGGCCAGTTCTCTAACCGCATCCCCATAGATAACCCATGCGACGCCAGAACGTCTTTAATTTCGGTAAGAGACTTTTTCCCGAGATTGGGAGTCTTAAGTAGTTCTACTTCAGTCCTTTGTATCAGGTCACCGATATAGTAAATGTTTTCCGCTTTAAGACAGTTTGCTGACCGTACTGTGAGTTCAAGATCATCAACCGGGCGCAACAGGATGGGATCAATATCGCTCTCTTTCTTCTCTGGCTGTGGCGCTTCCTGTTTCTCGAAATCAACGAATACCGCCAATTGCTGCTGTAAGATACCTGCGGAAATGCGGATCGCTTCTTCTGGATCGATACTCCCATCGGTTTCCAGATCAATGATTAATTTGTCAAGGTTTGTCCGCTGATCAACCCGGGCACTCTCTACAGTATAGGCAACACGCTTGATCGGAGAGAAACTCGCATCGATCAACATATGCCCGATTTCACGGGTCTCATCACCATTATATCGAGTATTCGCAGGTTGATAACCCCGACCTTTTTCAATCTTAATAGTCATGTCGAGCGATCCACCACTGGTGAGATTGGCGATGATGTGATCAGGGTTTACAATTTCTACATCATGGTCGACCTGGATATCTGATGCCCTAACGGCACCGACACCTTTTTTACTGACTTTTAGTACCGCCTCCTCACGCGAGTGCATGCGGATCGATACGCCCTTAAGGTTGAGTAGAATCTCAACGACATCTTCCTGAACACCTTCAATACTTGTGTATTCGTGTAACACACCCTCGATCTGCGCCTCTGTTACCGCACAACCTGGAATGGAAGACAGGAGGATACGCCTCAACGCATTACCTAAGGTGTGCCCGAAACCTCTTTCGAGCGGTTCAAGTATCACTTTTGCCTGGTTGTTACCTTGCTCCTGAACGACAATCTGACTAGGCCGTAACAGGTCTTGCACTTTAGATGACATATATCGCCAATCCTCAAAAATTATTACGCCGTATTACTTGGAATACAATTCCACCACGAGGGACTCGTTAATATCCGGTGGTAAGTCACTGCGTTCGGGCACGTTCTTAAACGTGCCTTTCATGGCTTTTGGATCGACATCGACCCACTCGGGAAAGCCAAACTGCTCTGCTATGTTCAAAGCATCTTTGATTCTTAATTGCTTCTGCGCTCTTTCCCTAATTTCTACAACATCTTCAGGCTGGACCTGATAAGAAGGAATATTCACCACAGTACCATTGACCACCACGGCTTTATGGCTCACCAGCTGGCGACATTCGCCCCTGGTCACACCAAAGCCCATACGATAAACGACATTATCAAGACGGCACTCAAGCAGCTGCAGCAGGTTTTCACCCGTAGACCCTTTTCTCGACGCAGCTTTTTTAAAATAGTTACGAAATTGTTTTTCCAATACTCCATACATACGACGCAACTTTTGTTTCTCTCTAAGCTGCAGCCCATAATCTGACAAACGACCGCGCCTTTCGCCATGCTGGCCCGGCGCTTTGTCGATCTTGCACTTGGTATCCAAAGATCGCGCACGACTTTTTAGCAGCAGATCAGTCCCTTCTCTACGGCTTAATTTACACTTGGGTCCAATATATCTAGCCATAATATCTCTGTTGCTCCGTTTTACACTCGACGTTTCTTAGGAGGCCGACATCCATTATGAGGAATAGGCGTAACGTCAGTGATATTGGTAATGCGATAACCAACATTGTTCAATGATCTAACGGCTGACTCTCTGCCAGGCCCAGGCCCTTTTACTCGAACTTCGAGATTCTTAAGCCCGTATTCTTTTGCAGCCTCTCCAGCGCGCTCTGCCGCAACCTGTGCCGCAAAGGGCGTACTTTTTCGTGAGCCACGAAACCCCGAGCCCCCGGAGGTCGCCCAAGATAACGCGTTACCTTGACGATCGGTTATTGTAATAATAGTGTTATTGAAGGATGCATACACGTGCGCGATGCCGTCAGTTACAACTTTTTTTACCTTCTTTTTTGAGCGAGCGGGTGCCTTAGCCATACTGGATTCCTAACCTTACTTTACTTTCGAATCGGACGACGCGGGCCCTTGCGTGTCCTTGCGTTGGTTCGAGTTCTCTGCCCCCGAAGTGGAAGTCCACGCCGGTGGCGAATACCACGATATGATCCCAAATCCATGAGTCTTTTGATGTTCATAGAAACTTCGCGTCGGAGATCACCTTCCACGGTGTACTTTGCAACTTCGGTACGCACCTGTTCTATCTGAGACTCGTCGAGATCCCTGATTTTTTTACTAGGATCAACACCGACTGCTTCACAGATCTTTTTCGCGCGTGTTGGGCCAATGCCATAAATTGATGTCAACGCAATTACTGCGTGTTTATTTTCTGGTATATTGATACCTGCGATACGTGCCATCTAAACCTCACTGCAAGCGCGAGCCGGAAAAGGCGCGCAATTCTAGTGGCTCAAGATCAAAAGATCAAGCCTGTGCGTATAGTTGAACAGCTTACGGTTAAGGAAACGCTTGTGAGAAGAACATCAGCAACCAGAGAATTGTATTTAGGTTTACAAAATCCCAAATACAGTGTTTCATGGCAACCGAATGAGTTCTTCTCGTATTAACTCCTTAATCCGTGTCTCTCCTTAGTCTATCCTTGTCTCTGTTTATGGCGGGGATCTTTACAAATCACCCTGACCGTGCCGTGGCGGCGGATAATTTTACAGTCCCGACACATTTTTTTTACTGAAGCGCGTACTTTCATCTTACAATTTACCTAAATTCATATGTTGCAAACTTGATTAACGAAGTTCTCCAGAACGCCCGTAACCCTTAAGATTCGCTTTTTTCATGAGGCCTTCATATTGATGAGACATCAGATGCGCCTGGGTTTGAGCGATGAAGTCCATCACCACCACCACAATAATCAACAGCGACGTACCACCAAAATAGAAAGGGACATTCCATTCTAGTATTAGGAATTCCGGTAACAAACAAACCGCTGTAATATACAAAGCGCCGACAGCGGTTAAACGTGTCATCACCTTGTCAATATAGTGAGCAGTTTGCTCTCCCGGGCGTATACCGGGTATAAATGCACCTGCGCGTTTTAGATTTTCAGCCGTTTCACGTGAATTGAAGACCAACGCGGTATAAAAAAAGCAGAAAAATACGATGGCTAACGCATAGAAGATGATATATAGCGGCTGCCCTGGCGACAGCGCTGAAGAAATCTCTTGCAGCCAACCCATACCTTCCGACCGCCCGAACCATTGGCCCAGCGTCGCCGGAAACAAAATAATACTGGAAGCAAATATGGGCGGAATCACGCCCGCAATATTCAGTTTCAAAGGCAAATGGCTCGACTGCGCGGCGTACACTTTTCTGCCTTGTTGTCGTTTTGCATAGTTTACCGTTATACGCCGTTGCCCCCTCTCGACGAAGACCACGAAGTAGGTTACCGCCGTTGCTAGAAACAAAAGCAATAACACAAGCGCGGGTGACAGCTCTCCTGTGCGTGCTAGTTCAAGTGTACCTCCAACTGCGGTGGGGAGGCCCGCAACAATACCCGCAAATATGATCAGGGAGATACCGTTACCTAAACCTCTTTCTGTAATCTGTTCACCCAGCCACATCAAGAACATGGTGCCCGTAACCAACGATACGGTCGTCGTAAAAACAAACGCTAACCCAGGATTAATCGCCACAGACATACTACCCACAGTCTGGGTTTGTAGACTGATCGCGACACCGATTGATTGAAACGTCGCCAAAGCAACCGTAAAATATCGGGTATACTGAGTTATTTTCCTTCTTCCTGCCTCTCCTTCTTTCTTCAACTGCTCCAGAGACGGAACCGCAACGGAAAGTAGTTGCATGATAATTGACGCGGAAATATACGGCATGATACCCAGCGCAAAGACGCTCAGGCGTTGTAACGCTCCTCCGGAAAACATATTCACCATATCGAGGATGGTGCCACTCTGTTGGTCGAAAAACTGGCTCAATGCAACAGGATTGATGCCAGGTACAGGAATAAAAGTACCAATCCGATAGACAATGAGTGCCATCACTACAAAGCCAAGCCGCTGCCGAAGTTCAGCTACCTTACCCAAATCACCAATGGATGCTCCGCCTTGACCTCTTGATTGAGCGTTCACGCTTAGTCCTCGATCTTACCTTGCGCAGACTCGATCGCTTCCCTAGCTCCTTTGGACACTTGAATCCCTTTGAGAGTTAGCGGTCTTGTAACTTCTCCGGACAGAAACACCTTTACAGCCCGCGTACGAGCCGGAACCGCGCCTAACTTTATCAATGCCTCGACATCAACAACATCTATATCGAGAGAGTTTAGCTCGCCCGTACGCACTGATGCTTTAAAGCGGGCGCTGAAGGTATTGAATCCGACCTTTGGCAGCCGACGTTGCAGTGGCATCTGACCGCCTTCGAAACCAACTTTGTGAAAACCACCCGAACGAGACTTTTGACCCTTATGGCCACGCCCGCACGTCTTACCCAAACCGGAGCCGATACCTCGGCCCACACGTTTCTTTTGGTTACGTGCGCCTGGAGTGCTACTAATTTCGTTTAATCTCACGGTTAAACTTCCTCTACAGTCAACATATAGGAGATCTTTTGAATCATCCCTCTATTTTCCGGCGTATCTGGAACAAAGACTGGATTATGCATCCGTCTTATTCCGAGCCCATGCGCACAGGCTTTGTGTTTATTTAAACGACCATTCAGGCTTTTAATTAATGTAAGTTTAAGCTGTTTATCATTCGCCATGGTGCTTACCCCAGCAACTCTTCAACCGATTTTCCACGCTTAGCCGCCACATCTTCAGGAGACGTTATAGCTTGCAAACCATTTAAAGTTGCCCGCACTACATTAATAGGATTTCTTGATCCGATGCACTTCGCGAGCACGTTTCTAACGCCGAGAACTTCGAACACAGCGCGCATAGGGCCCCCGGCAATAATCCCGGTACCGTCTGATGCTGGCTGCATAAAGACTTTGGCGGCTCCATGTCTCGCCGTAATCGGGTAATGCAACGTCCCGTCTTTGAGGCTCACCGTCACCATGTCCCTTCGCGCTTTTTCCATTGCTTTTTGAATGGCTACAGGTACTTCACGCGCTTTACCATACCCAATTCCTACACGCCCTTCTCCGTCGCCGACCACCGTCAACGCAGTAAAACCAAACTGGCGGCCACCTTTCACGACTTTTGCTACTCGATTAACTGAGACTAATTTTTCCTGCAAGCCATCGCTATTTGCGCCTTGCGTATCATGCTGTGCTGCCATAAATCCGCCTTAAAACTTTAAACCTGCTTCACGCGCCGCATCGGCGAGTGCTTGAATTCGGCCATGATATTTATACCCGGACCGATCGAACGCGACCTCTTCTATACCCTTTTCTCTGGCTCTTTGCGCGATTAACGCGCCAACTGCTTTAGCCGCCTCAATATTGCCACCATTAGCAACTTCCACCTTCACACCCTTATCCAGGGTCGACGCGGTCGCAAGGGTTTCTTCGCCATTGGGCGCTATGATTTGCGCATAAATATGCCGCGGAGTTCTAAACACGCAAAGTCGATTATTCCTTAATTGCTTAATTTTGGATCTGGTACGTTTCGCCCGGCGTAACCGAGAAGATTTCTTTTCATTCATCTTCATATCACCTATTTCTTCTTGGCCTCTTTACGAATTATTCGTTCATCGGCGTACTTAACACCCTTGCCTTTATACGGCTCTGGGGGACGATAAGCGCGGATTTCCGCAGCCACCTGACCCACTTTTTGTTTGTCAGAGCCTTTCACGACTATCTCGGTCTGACTTGGCGTTTCTATACTGATGCCTTCAGGAACTGGATATTCAACAGGATGAGAGAATCCTAACGTCAAATTGAGAGTTTTACCCTTGGCCTGCGCGCGATAGCCCACTCCGACTAGCTCTAACTTCTTTTCAAAGCCACTACTAACGCCAACGACCATATTATTGAGCAACGACCTCATGGTACCCGCCATCGCGTAATCATTAGCCGCTGGATTAGCAGGGGCCAATTTGATTTCTGAGCCTTCTAAGGCTACTGATACGTTATCAACGACCTGATAGTCTAAACTACCTTTCGGCCCATTGATCTTTACCAGCTGCCCTTCGACTTCGACCTTTACGCCGGATGGCACTGTGATCGGATTTTTCGCAATTCGTGACATGTTATTATCTCTTAACTAACTACACAGATCACTTCACCGCCCTGTCCGGACGCGCGCGCAGATTTGTCTGTCATCACTCCCTTAGAAGTAGATATGACAGCAATCCCCAAGCCACCGTTAACCCGCGGAAGATCGTCTTTTCCACGAAAAATCCTTAGTCCGGGACGGCTGACTCTTTTCAAGTGATCAATAACGCCTTTGCCTTGAAAATATTTCAACGTTACGATGAGCTCCGGCTTAGCACTCTCTTTTACTTCTACACCCGAAATATATCCTTCTTCTTCAAGCACTTTCGCAATGGCCAGCTTTTGCTTAGAAGCAGGCATTGAAACAGTTTCTTTTTGTGCTTGCTGACCATTTCTAATTCTGGTCAACATATCTGCGATTGGATCCGACATACTCATTCTAATAAACCCTCGACTTACCAGCTTGCCTTTACCAAACCCGGAATATCGCCTTTCATTGCAAGCTCTCTAAGCTTGTTACGTGACAGCGCAAATTTTCTATAATATCCATGTGGCCGACCGGTCAGGCTACAACGGTTTCTTTTTCGGGCGGCGCTACTATCACGAGGAAGCCTCTGAAGCTGCTCAACCGCAGCCATTTTTTCCTCGTACTCCGTTTCCTCATTGGCGATAAGTTTCTTTAACTCCGCTCTTTTGTCAGCGTACTTTGCGACTGCCGCCTTACGTTTAAGTTCGCGTTGAATCATCGATTTTTTAGCCATGGGATACTCCTAATCTGTTAATGCCTAAAAGGAAACGAAAAACCGGCAAGTAATGCCCTGGCTTCATTATCGTTACTTGCACTAGTGGTGATCGTGATATCCATCCCTCGTAGCGCATCGATCTTATCGTAATCAATTTCAGGAAAAATAATTTGCTCTTTAACACCCATACTAAAGTTACCGCGCCCGTCGAAACTTTTGGGATTCAGTCCCCGGAAATCTCTGATCCTTGGAATCGCAATTGACACCAAACGATCAAGAAATTCATACATACGCTCCCGACGCAAAGTCACCTTACAACCGATAGGCCAACCTTCGCGGATTTTAAAACCCGCCTCAGACTTTCGTGCCAGAGTTACAACAGGCCTTTGTCCTGCTATTTTTTCCATATCGCCAATAGCATTCTGAATAATTTTTTTATCGCCTACCGCCTCACCAAGCCCCATATTCAGGGTAATTTTTTCAAGATGGGGAACTTTCATGGGATTGTCATAGTTAAACTGCTCAGTCAGCTGTTTGACAATCTGATCTTTATATAATGATTTCAGTCTAGCCATCTTCAGGACCTATTGATCAAGGACTTCATTGTTCGATTTGAAGTATCGAACCTTGCGCCCATCTTCAAGTGTTTTAAACCCAACCCGATCACCTTTACCCGTATCAGGGTTGAATAACATGACATTAGATTGGTCTATAGGCATTTCTTTATCAATAATGCCACCCGCCACACCGGCATTTGGGTTACCTTTCTGATGTTTTTTGACGACATTGACGCCTTGTAATAGAACTTTTCCATTATTTAGCACCTGAGTGACGGTACTCCGCCGACCCTTGTCTTTTCCTGCGACTACAATCACGTCATCGCCTTTTTTTAACCTTTTCATGCGCCTAACCTTTTTACAAAACCTCTGGAGCGAGAGAGATTATCTTCATAAATTTCTCGGACCTAAGCTCTCGAGTAACGGGGCCGAAGATACGTGTCCCAATCGGTTGATGCTGGTTGTTCAAAAGCACTGCTGCGTTATTATCAAATCGAATCAATGAGCCATCTGGTCGACGGACACCCTTTGCTGTTCTAACCACCACCGCATTGAACACATCCCCTTTTTTAACTTTACCTCGGGGTATCGCGTCTTTAACGCTAACTTTAATGATATCGCCAATGCCGGCATAACGACGGTGAGAACCGCCTAACACCTTGATACACTGAACCCGTTTGGCTCCGCTATTATCTGCCACGTCCAACACTGTCTGCATCTGTATCATTGTCTTGCCATTATCCAGTATTTACTTAACAATTCTGACCAGAGACCAAGTCTTGGTCTTCGAGTAGGGACGCGACTCTTTAATCGTCACTGTATCACCCATCTTCGCTTCGTTGCCTTCGTCGTGCACATGCAGCTTTGTTGACTTCCTCACGAACTTGCCATAAACAGGATGCCTCACCATGCGCTCGACATAAACGGTAATGGTTTTATCCATTTTGTCACTGACCACCCGGCCAGACAGAGTCCGCTCAACTTTTTGATTCTCAGCAGTCATCAACATTACGCCCCAGCTTTCTCGTTTAAAATCGTCTTAATCCTTGCAATGTCTTTTTTTACCCGCCCAAATTGGTGCGGGCGTGGCGCTTGTCCGGTCCCATGCTGCATACGCAAGTTAAATTGCTCTCGATACAGCTCGGTCAGTTCCTGCTGTAATTCTTGCGTTGATTTATTTCGAAGTTCTGCGGCTTTCATTACATTACCTGCCTTGTAACAAAGACTGTTTTAACAGGAAGCTTGGCTGCTGCGAGACGAAATGCTTCTCTTGCAGTCTCCTCATCCACCCCGTCCATTTCATAGAGCACTTTGCCGGGCTGAATGTTACATACCCAATATTCTACGTTACCTTTACCTTTACCCATCCTCACCTCAAGCGGCTTTTTGGTAACAGGCACGTCGGGAAACATCCTGATCCAAATCTTCCCCACGCGTTTAACGTGCCGCGTCATGGCTCGGCGCGCAGCCTCAATCTGCCTGGCAGTAATCTTTCCACGACCAACTGCTTTCAATCCAAATTCACCAAAACTCACTTTGTTACCGGATTGAGCAAGTCCGCGATTACGACCTTTTTGCTGCTTGCGAAATTTTGTTCGTTTAGGCTGTAACATGGTTAGACTCCGTTAGTTGGCGCTTTTGCCTTTCTTTTTAGACGAGTTGGCTTCGCTTTGACGCTTTGCCTCGAGGTCGAATACTTCGCCTTTAAATATCCACACTTTTACGCCCAAAATGCCATACGTAGTCAAAGCTTCAGCAAAACCATAATCTATGTCTGCTCGCAAAGTATGCAAAGGCACACGCCCCTCTCTGTACCATTCACTTCTCGCTATTTCTGCGCCATTCAATCGACCACCAACATTGACCTTAACGCCGAGAGCTCCCAGTCTCATGGCATTTCCAACCGCGCGCTTCATTGCCCGACGGAACATGATACGACGCTCAAGTTGCTGGGCGATACTTTCTGCGACCAATTGCGCTTCAATTTCGGGCTTACGAACCTCTTCGATATTGACTTTAATGTTATTTACTGAAAACCCAAGACGACGCGAAAGGTCATTACGCAACCGTTCGATATCTTCACCTTTTTTTCCGATCACAATCCCTGGTCGAGCGGTATGGATGGTAATCAATGCCGAGTTCGTCGATCTAGCGATTTGTATCGAGCTAACCGATGCGGAATAGAGCTTCTTTTTCAAATAGTCGCGAACTTCGACATCTTTGATCAATAAATCCGAGTACGCACCTCGTTCTGCGTACCACTTTGAATTCCAATCGGTCGCAATACCCAGTCTAAAGCCTGTTGGATGTACCTTTTGTCCCATCTTAAGTTTCCTCTAGCTGTCGCTAACACATACTGTTATATGTGCTGTTCGTTTCAGGATGCGATTCGCACGTCCCTTAGCTCGCGCCTGAATACGTTTATATACGGGCCCTTGGTCAACATACGCTGTTGATACCTTTAGTTCGTCAACATCAGCACCCTCGTTATGCTCAGCATTGGCAATAGCTGATTCCAGTACTTTCTTAACGATCACAGCCCCCTTTTTTGGGCTGAAACTCAATAATTCCAGCGCCTGTTCAACCGGCATACCTCGGATTTGATCAATAACGAGACGGCACTTTTGGGGTGATATTCTCGCAGATTTTAATTTTGCTGATACTTCCATCGTTGCCACCATTATCTCGCCTTTTTATCAGCCACATGCCCTTTGTAAGTACGCGTTTGAGCAAACTCACCAAGTTTATGACCGACCATATTCTCATTGACCAGAACGGGAACATGCTGTCGCCCGTTATGTACTGCGATTGTCAAGCCAACCATTTCAGGGGTGATCATCGAACGCCTAGACCAAGTTTTAATGGGCCGCTTGTCATTCGCTTCCACAGCCTTTAAAACCTTCGCCATCAGATGATGATCAACAAATGGGCCTTTTTTGAGTGAACGTGGCACTGCGCTACCTCTTACTTACGGTTTCTATGACGCACGATTAAGTTATCAGTACGTTTATTTTTACGAGTCTTAAAGCCCTTAGTTGGCACCCCCCAAGGACTGACTGGATGCCGCCCTCCGGATGTCCGACCTTCACCGCCACCATGAGGGTGATCAACAGGGTTCATTGCGACACCTCTTACAGTGGGCCTGACACCTCGCCAGCGCTTGGCACCAGCCTTACCCAGTTTCTGAAGATTATGCTCACCATTGGATACTTCACCGATAGTGGCGCGGCAGTCAGCTCTCACTTTACGCATTTCGCCTGAGCGCAATCTCAGCGTCGCGTAACCACCTTCTCTTGCAACTACCTGTACCGACGCACCAGCACTTCGCGCCAGCTGAGCACCTTTGCCAGGCTTGAGTTCGACTGCATGCACAACTGTACCTACTGGGATGCTGGTTAACGGCAGCGTATTCCCCGGCTTAATCGGAACAGATACACCTGACACGACTTGGTCCCCAGCCTTGACTTTATTTGGCGCGAGGATATATCGGCGCTCTCCATCCGCGTATAGAATTAACGCGATATGCGCACTCCTATTCGGGTCATATTCAATTCTTTCTACGCGCGCAGGCACCGAATCCTTGTTTCGTTTGAAATCGATCACGCGGTAACGCTGTTTATGCCCACCACCGACGTGCCGGGTGGTAATGCGCCCATCCGTATTGCGCCCGCCGGTTTTCGACTTTTTCTCGACCAGCGCAGGGTGAGGCGCCCCCTTATAAAGGCCTTTCCTTTCGACGCTTACCTGGAACCGCCTCCCGGGAGAAGTTGGTCTTGCTTTTACTGTCGACATATATTGATACCCTACTCAACTCCACCAAACTCAATTTCCTGACCAGCGGCAACTCTCACGTAAGCCTTTCGCCAATCGCTCCGTTTCCCCTGGCGCATCCCAAAACGCTTTTGCTTTCCCTTGACATTAACAACCCGAACAGAATCAACCTGAACATCGAACAGATTCTCGACGGCTTTTTTTACTTCCGACTTACTGGCGTCAGCAGCCACCTTGAACACATACTGATTACTGTTCT
>JANTGD010000002.1 GCA_024763135.1 Thiotrichales bacterium
ATCACCATAGGAACACTATGATTCATAAAAACAAAACCACATCTAACCCCTTGATGACTCACTGATACAGACAGTTTGGGCTTGGCGGTGTACTAGGAGCTTGTCCAAAAATAGACGGCCTATTGCGGGAAAGCCCTTTTGGCCCATTTTTGGTGAACTAGGAGCCACTATTCACCTCAAATGAGCAAAAAAATGCGCTTAAAATGGCTCGTCGCCGCTCTGTTACACACTCTCAACTACGGCGTAACGAAATCACCAGATCCATTACATTGGTGCCGGTCGGGCCCGTGGTCAGAAGATCTCCGGTCGCTTCGAGATAAGTGCCTGCATCAAAGGATTCGAGCGTTTGTGTGACGTTGAGGCCGAGCTGTTCGCCACGCAGAAGCGTCTTACCGTCGACAATCGCGCCAGCATCGTCTGTAGGCCCATCGGTGCCATCAGTCCCCGCCACCAACACGGCCACCCCGGATTGCCCAACAAGCTCCTTGGCCACTAGCAAAGCCAAGTGCTGGTTACGCCCGCCACGCCCAGGATGCGCAGGCAGATTGACCGTAGGCTCCCCATTCCAGATATGGCATGCCGGCACTTCATCGGCTAATGCTGCAATGATTTTTTTGCTCACAAGCTCCACATCGTCACCGAGAAATTCGGTTTCGAGAAGCGCCGTGTATCCTAATGCTTGCGCTTGCTGGGCAGCCGCCTCAGCGGCGATGCGCGGATTGGCGATAATTTCATGGGGAATGTTTTTGTGCAGCGGAGCTGCCCCAAGGGTCCCGGACGCTCGCGCCCGAATGTCTTGCAAACTCTCGGGCCAAACCGGCTCAGCATCAAAATGAGTATTCGGCACGTAGAACAGGCCCGACCCGATCACCGCCGGATCATCTCCCGGGACATCGGAAATCAACATAACCTGGACACTGTAAGCGCCTAAATATTGGGTTGCGCCGCCGCCTTTCAAACGCGAAATGCGGCGCCTTACCGCATTGACCTGGGCAATATCCATACCACTCCCCAGTAGCACCTGATTGACGCGTTGCAGATCCTCGAGACTCAAACCAGATCGCAGCGATTCAACCAGACTCGAGGCACCGCCGGAAATCAATACCAGCAAGTGATACTCATCAGGAATCGTCTGCAGAAACTCAATCAACTGCGCACCCGCCTTTAAGCTGGCTTCGGTTGGCAAAGGATGGTCTGCAACGACGTAAGTAAAACGCTCATCGCGCGTTTCCTCGAGATGGCCCCGTTTGGTAATCACCAAACCGCGCTCGAGTCGCGGCCCCAAAAATTCGCTCGCGCCCCTCGCCATGGACGCCGCAGCTTTGCCAATTGCGGCAACCGCCACCGGGCGATCTGGCAACTTGGTATGCGCCAACCCCAGGCGAACCGCTTCGGCGCCCTCGACTCGTTTAAGCGCAGCAGCATAGGTATTCAGCAGATCTTTACGCAATATGTCCATTACAGCGACTCCAGCCCCCGTTGCAAATCGGTTTGAATATCGCGCAGTGACTCCAGGCCAACGGCAATTCGAATCAGTCCGGCACTGATGCCCGCGGCCGCGCGTTCTGCATCGGACAAGCGCCCATGGGTCGTCGTAGCAGGATGCGTGATGGTGGTCTTGGTATCCCCCAGATTCGCGGTAATCGAAAGCATCTGTGTGGCATCGATAACGCGCCAGGCCGCCGCTTGATCCGCCAGTTCGAATGACACAATGCCCCCAAAACCACTCTGTTGCCTACGCACCAGCGCATGCTGCGGATGAGAGGCCAAACCAGGATAATAGACCTTGCGCACTTCGGGGCGGGACGCCAACCATTGCGCTAACTGAAGTGCCTGCCGAGAATGCGCCTGCATCCGCAAGCTGAGTGTCTCCAATCCTTTGAGAAACACCCAGGCATTGAAAGGGCTCATACTTGGCCCGGCGGTGCGCAAAACGCCCCGTACAGCTTCACCGACCGTCACATGGTCACCCACCACTGCACCACCAATACAGCGCCCTTGCCCATCCAGATATTTGGTGGCTGAATGCACTACGAGGTCCGCACCCAGACGCAGTGGCTGCTGCAATGCTGGTGTACAAAAGCAGTTGTCCACGACCAATTTAGCATTCGCCTCGGCCGCAATGGCGGCGAGTCCCGCAATATCGGCCACTTCCATGGTGGGGTTGGAGGGGGTCTCAATGAACAACAGACGCGTTTTGGCGGTAACCGCCGCACGCCATGCATCGAGATCAGTAGGATCGAGATAATCGACCGTCACCGCAAATTTTTTGAAATAGCTATCGAAGAGTTTGACCGTGCTGCCAAAGACCGAACGCGAGCACAACACATGATCACCCGCTTCAAGCAAGGCCAGTCCGGTCGCGAGAATGGCCGCCATACCCGAGGCGGTCGCCACGCAGACCTCGCCCTGTTCCAATGCGGCAAGACGTTCCTCGAAGGTGCGCACCGTGGGATTCGTAAAGCGTGAGTAGATATTACCCGTACGTTCTCCCTGAAAGACTTCTGCTGCCTCCTGCGCGCTGGTAAAGATATAACTCGATGTGGTGAAAATCGGTTCTGCGTGCTCCGCCTCTGCCGTCGGTCGGTGCCCGGCCCGCACGGCTAGTGTTTCAAAGTCAAGTTCCTGCATGAAAACTTCCTGGAGAATATGAGATGTCAGCGGCTAAGTGATGGCCCTGCATCAGCGGGCTGCTGTCAGAACGCTGGTAAAAAATAAACCATGTTCTGTGCTGCTACGGTGTGTGCGCATCAGAATTGCGAATCCATACAACGGTATTCCTAGGTACCCGCTCAAATAGATCCACGACATCGGCATTGCGCATTCGAATACAACCATGTGAAGCCGGCCGACCGATCAGTCCCTCTTCGTGCGTGCCGTGAATGTAGATATAGCGGTGAAAAGAATCGACATCGCCACCCGCATTCTTTCCCGGCTCCAGACCTTCCAACCATAGAATGCGCGTGGTTACAAAATCATCTCCGGTTGGTTTTGCACGCGATTCAATCTTTGCCAATCTACCGGTGTTCACCCTAGCCTTGAAGATCGTACCCAGCTGGGCATCAGCGCCGATTTTTCGCTTCACCCGATGAAACCCCAAGGGGGTGCGATTGCTCCCGGATTGTTCTCCCACGCCATAGCGTGATGTGGAAATGGGGTATTGGCGCACCGCTTGCAAATGCTGGTAGAGGGTCAGCCGCTGTTGAGGGATATCGACGACGATAACAGGGGCACTGGTATCTTGCGCATAGGGCCGCAGCGCTTGATCCAACCGCTGGGCAGTCAACATCGCTGCGGCCTCAACATCGCAGCCAATGCATAAGATCACAACGACCAGCCACCTCAAGCGACGCATCAGGCGGTATTGTGCAGATCAACGCCCACGGTCTGCTCATGACGGAGTTCTTTTGCGGCATCACCCCGCTCTTTTCCCAAACTCTGTAGGTATTCGCGCGTCACACCGGTAACATATTTGCCGTTGAACACCGAGCAATCAAAGCCATCGACCGGAGAATTTTTCTTCCGTTTCACCGCTGCCACCAGATCATCGAGCGATTGATAGATTAAGCGATCGGCATTGATTGCTTCACAGACTTCGGCAATGCTACGCCCATGTGCAATCAACTCCTCGGCCGCGGGCATATCGATACCATAGATGTTTTGATAGCGAATCGGTGGGGCTGCAGATGCGAAATAGACTTTGTTAGCACCGGCGTCGCGCGCCATATTCACAATTTCGCGCGAGGTCGTACCACGCACAATCGAATCGTCTACCAATAGAACATTGCGATTTTTGAATTCCAAGCCAATGGCATTGAGTTTCTGGCGGACGGATTTTTTCCTGACCTGCTGGCCCGGCATAATGAAAGTGCGCCCGATATAGCGGTTTTTGATGAAACCTTCGCGGTACTTGACCCCGAGCCGCATCGCAAGCTCAATGGCCGCCGTGCGACCACTGTCCGGGACGGGGATGACCACATCGATGTCATGCTCAGACCAGGCATGCATAATTTGTTCGGCCAGCTTTACACCCATACGCATCCGCGCCTTATGCACCGAGATGCCATCGATCACCGAGTCCGGTCGCGCAAAATAGACGTATTCGAACATGCAGGGTGTCAACCGAGGTTTCTCTGCACACTGTTGTGTATAGACTTTTCCGTCTTTAGTGATGTACACCGCTTCACCTGGTTTGAGATCGGCTAGCAGTTCAAACCCCATGGCATCCAATGCCACAGTTTCCGAAGCAATAATGTACTCCGTTCCCACTGCCGTATCACGTTTGCCATACACGATTGGGCGAATGCCATGGGGATCGCGGAAGCCAATGATGCCGTAACCCACTAACATGGCAGTCACCGCATAAGCCCCCTGACAACGCTGATGCACCCCGGCGATCGCGGTAAAAATCGCGTCGGGTGTAGGCTGCAATCCATCCTGACGTAGCAGCTCCTGCGCCAATACATTGAGCAGGACTTCCGAATCTGACGTGGTATTGATGTGACGGCGGTCTTGCAGAAACAATTCGCGCTTGAGTTCTTCGGCATTCTGCAGGTTACCATTGTGTCCCAGCGCAATTCCATAGGGCGAATTGACATACAAGGGCTGCGCTTCTGCTGAGGAAGAAGAACCGGCAGTGGGATACCGCACATGGCCAATACCCATATTGCCGATCAAGCGTTTCATATGGCGGGTATGGAACACATCCCGAACCAAACCATTGTCTTTCCGCAGGAACAACTGATTTTCAGCGCAGGTCACGATGCCTGCAGCATCCTGGCCGCGGTGCTGCAGCACCGTCAAACCATCGTAGAGCAATTGATTGACGGGGGCCCGTCCGACTATACCTATAATGCCACACATGACTTTTAACCGATTCGTAACTCAGACTCAGGTAAAATGATCTGCTAACGAGGGCGGCAACAGGTCCTTGAGCCACAAAGCAATATCATAGAAAAACGGCAGCGTTTTCGATTGCTGCCACCACGGTTCATTGGGCAAGTTCGTGAGTGTTGCCAACAACACGAGTATCGCTACAATCGCCGCCCCACGCAATGCGCCAAACACCAGACCGAGACTGCGATCAGTGCCGCTCAAACCGGTTTTATCCACGATTTGAGACAACAGATAGTTCACCACTCCGCCTAGGATAATCACCAGAATAAACAGAACCGCAGACGCGATAATATTCTGAATGGTCGCACTGCCCACTGTGAACGGGAGTAATCCAGACAATCGCGGCCCGAATACCAGGGCGACCCAGATGGCTAAAATCCAGGTCGCAAGTGAGATCGATTCCTTTACCAATCCACGAAACAACCCGATGATCACGGATACCCCAATGATCACAATAACTGCAAAATCTACCCAATTGGCCATCAGCTGAAACTCTGCTCCTGAAAGACTTCATCACATGGCCTGCGTGCGAGTCGGTGCCAACTGCCGCGCCCAGCCGATAAGTTGAATGAACTCTAAGAAATTAGGGATGCGAAACGATAATGCCTTGAAGTTTTTGTTTTTCTATCAGGCGTTGACGTAAATCGTCGGCAGCGGCACGCGTCGGACGCGGCCCCACCTTAACCCGATAGATCACCCGCCCTGCCGTGGCACTTTTCTCTACAAACGCCGGAAATCCGGAGGCGACTAATTTTTTACTCAGCACCTGGGCATTCTGCGCCTGACTGAAGCTACCGACCTGAACGACATATCCGGCACCCGCCCCCGGTGCCGCAGCGCTTTTTTGCGGGGCTTTCGGTTTCGCAGGCGTCGGGTGCCTAGCGTCTGCCGGTGCAGTCGTGGTCGCAGGCTTAGTCACAGGAGGCTTGGCGGCAGGTTGCAAAGCGGATGATTGTGTCACCGAGGGACTGGGCGGAATCGGCTCAGCAACTGCAGCTTCTGCTGGTTGCGGCGGGGGTTCACGCGGTTCAAAAATAGGCATCGGGGCCGGTTCGGCCGCTGGCTCGAGTCGGTTAGGAATCTCTACCACCTGTTTGGGAGGGAGCTTGATCTCCATACTGACTGCCTGCTCTTCAGGTTTTTTGCCATCGAAGATCATGGGCAAAAAGATCACAGCCAACAAAATCAGTACGGCCGCACCTACCAGCTTCTTCTGGAGTGCCTTATCCTGAGCTGTATCAGACATATTGGTCCTTGCGCGAGATTTTCGCCCATTATAGGAGCTTTTGACGTAGCTCCGCCACTGTATAAAAAGAGCCGGTGACCAACAATCGGTCATTCTGGGTTAACTGGGCCTGGGCCAGTGTGTAAGCCTGATCGACCGTCTCAGCCACACTCAGACTCACTCCAGGCGATGCTGCCCGCAGTTTTTGGGCTAGCACAGCGGCGGGCAGGGCGCGAGGTGAGTCCGGCCGACATACAACCCAATGGGTAACCTGGTCTGCCAAGGCGCAGAAAAATCCCTCAATATCTTTGTCTGCCAGCATGCCCAAAAGCGCCCAGGTTGCCGTATAGCACGCTGCATCCTCTTCCAGAGAATCCCTTAACCGCTGTGCACCCTGTGGGTTGTGCGCCACATCCAATACGATCCCAAAATTCCGCGTAAGACGTTCGTAACGCCCGGCAAGTTGTGCCTCGCGCAGACCTTGTGCTATCGCGTCGCGCTGGGGCCGCAAGGCTTCTGGTAATGCATACAGCGCGGTAATCGCCGTGGCGGCATTGAGCAATTGATGGCGCCCGCGCAACGCTGGCCATGGCAGTGCAGTCAGTGTGTGGTGTTGCGATGTGTATGTCCAGTCTGAGGCCTGTGGTGTGACCCAATAGTCGAGACCAATCCGTCTACAGATGATCTGGCTGCGTTGCGCGTAGTCGAGCAACGCATCGGGTGGTTCGGGATCTCCGCAGATACAGGGTCGGCCGGAACGCGCAATGCCTGCCTTCTCTAAAGCAATCGAGGTATGTGTTTCTCCCAGCCAATGGGTATGGTCGATACCAATGCTGGTAAGCACCGCCACATCTGCATGCCATACATTAACCGCATCCAAACGACCCCCAAGGCCGACCTCGAGCAGCGCACAGTCCACGCCCTGCTGCGTAAAGATCCACATGGCAGCGAGGGTTGAAAATTCAAAATAGCTCAGGCTGATCTCGCCCCGTGCTTGATCAATCGCTGTAAATGCCTCGATGATACGTGCATCTGTGGCATCTGAATTCCCGACTCGAATCCGTTCATTATAGCGCAGGAGATGGGGTGACGTGTAAGTGCCCACCGACAGGCCGGCTGCTTGCAGAATCGACGCCATCATCGCTACCGTCGAACCTTTCCCATTGGTACCGGCTATGCTGACAACGGGATAAGCGATCTGAGTCAACCCCAGACGCGCCGCAACTTCAGCGGTACGCGCCAAGCCCAGATCAATTTTTTTGGGGTGAGCCTGCTCGAGCCAGTTGAGCCACTGATCAAGACGTTCAAATCGCCTCATGCGTCCTGTCACTCCGTGGCTTGCAGGGCGGATGATCGCGTTTCACCAACAGCTAGACGGGCGATCAACGCCCGCAAGTTGGCGCGTCCGCATTTGAGTAACATCACATGCCAGCACTCCGATGAGCTATCTGTGCCCCAAGCGTCTACTGCCTTGTTATTCACAGCAATGTTTCAGGCCGACTCTGGCGCAGGTTGCTGCATCAACATCGCAAGCATCTGGGCGATTTCCATCCGCATTACGCGCCGGTCTACAATTCGGTCGATTGCGCCATGCTCCAGAAGAAACTCTGCTCGCTGGAACCCCTCTGGCAGCTTTTCTCGCACCGTTTGCTCGATCACCCGGGGGCCAGCAAATCCAATCAAGGCACCGGGTTCAGCAATCTGAATATCACCAAGCATGGCAAAACTCGCCGAAACGCCACCCATTGTCGGATCGGTGAGGACGGATATAAAAGGTAAGCCAGCGGCTTGCAAGCGATTGAGCGCTGCGCTGGTTTTGGCCATCTGCATCAGCGAAAACAGCGCTTCTTGCATGCGCGCTCCGCCACTGGCAGAGAACACCACTAAAGGACTTTGGCTATCGACGCTGGCTTGCACGGCGCGCACAAACTTTTCGCCGACGACGCTACCCATGGAGCCCCCCATAAAGGCAAAATCGAACACGCCAACCACGATGTTCATGCCATGCACCCTGCCTTTCATGACGATCAAGGCATCCTTTTCGCCGGTTTTCTTTTGTGCCGCTGCCAAGCGATCGCGATAGCGTTTGCTATCTTTGAACTTCAGGATATCAACCGGCTCAATGTCCGCTGCCAGTTCCTCGCGAGGTTCCGGATCCAGAAAGACATCGATACGCCGCCGCGCACCAATGCGCAAGTGGTGCCCACACTTTGGGCACACATCAAGATTTCGTTCCAGCTCAGCCTGATACAGCACTGCGGAACACTGCTCGCATTTGTGCCACACCCCCTCAGGGACGGTGCGCTTCCCTTTGGCATCCGTGCGAATTCTTGAGGGAACTAATTTTTCAAACCAACTCATACTCAATGATTGTCTCTGCCAATACTTATGTTTTCCCGTCCATGGCCTGGCGCATGGACTCAACCAATTCAGCCACGCTGCTCAACACCGCTTGCGGATCCTGTTGATGCTCAGCGATCCGTTTGACGATCGCACTACCCACCACGACTGCATCAGCAATCTTGGCAATACGGGCCGCATCGTCAGCGGACTTGATCCCAAAACCCACGCCCACGGGGAGCTTGATGTAGGTCCGCACTTCGGCAAGCTTCTCAGCCACCGCGTCGACATCCAGGGTCGCCGCGCCGGTCACACCTTTGAGTGACACATAGTAAACGAACCCACTACTGAGCCCGGCAATTTTTTTAAGCCGGGCCGCATTACTCGTCGGGGCCGCCAAAAAGATCAAATCCAGTCCGGCCGCTTGAAACAGCTTTACGGGCTCATAACCTTCTTCGGGCGGCATATCGACGATCAATACACCATCGACGCCCGCTTCAGCCGCACGCCGCGCAAACGCCTCGTAGCCCATGACTTCCACCGGATTCAAGTAACCCATAAGAATGACCGGTGTAGCGGCATCGGTTTTGCGGAATTCTCTCACGTAATCCAGGACATCATGCAATGCGACATGGTGCGCAAGTGCGCGCTCGCAGGCGGCTTGAATCACCGGCCCTTCTGCCATCGGATCAGAAAACGGAACCCCCAATTCGATTAAATCCGCACCCGCTGCAACCAATTGATGCATCAGAGGTACGGTCAGCTCTGGGTTGGGATCCCCCGCCGTAAAATAGGGGATCAGACCTTTTCGGCCCTGTTCTGCCAGATCGGCAAAGCGTTGTGCAATGCGGCTCATAGCGAGATTCCTTCAAGCGCGGCAATGGTGTTGATGTCTTTGTCACCTCTGCCCGAAAGATTGACGATAATGATTTGCTCTGCGTCCAACTGGGGGGCCAGTTTCTCCACATAGGCCAGCGCATGACTGCTCTCGAGTGCGGGAATAATTCCCTCTGTGCGGGTCAACGCATGAAAGCCCTGCAGCGCTTCTGTATCGGTGACTGCGACATAGTTTGCCCGATGCGTATCCTTGAGCCAGGCATGTTCGGGCCCTACTCCAGGGTAATCCAGCCCCGCTGAGACCGAATGCGTGGGAATGATCTGGCCATCAGCATCCTCCATGAGATAGGTACGATTTCCATGCAACACGCCGGGTTGTCCGGCACACAGCGGCGCCGCATGGCGCCCCGACGCCAAACCCTCGCCAGCCGCTTCTACGCCGTACAATTGCACGCTGGCATCATTGAGAAACGGATAGAACAAACCAATTGCATTAGATCCACCGCCCACGCAGGCAACCAACGCATCGGGTAGTCTGCCCGCCTGTTCGAGGATCTGTCGGCGCGCTTCTCGACCAATGACGGATTGAAAGTCACGTACCAGTTGCGGATAGGGATGTGGACCCGCAACGGTACCGATAATATAGAAGGTGTTGTCCACATTGGTCACCCAATCGCGCATGGCTTCATTGAGCGCATCCTTGAGCGTGCGCGATCCGGACGTGACCGGCACCACGTCAGCACCCAGGAGTTTCATGCGGTAGACATTCGGCGCCTGACGTTGAATATCTTCCTCTCCCATATAGACCACGCATTCCAGCCCCATACGGGCCGCCACAGTCGCACTGGCTACGCCATGCTGGCCTGCACCTGTTTCTGCGATAATCCGGGTTTTACCCATATGCCTGGCCAGCAACGCTTGTCCAATCGTATTGTTGATCTTGTGCGCACCGGTATGATTGAGATCTTCTCGCTTGAGATAAATTCGAGCGCCACCAAGCCGCTCACTCCAACGTTGCGCAAAATACAAAGGACTGGGACGTCCCACATAACACGCAAGATCCAGATCGAAAGCCGCTTGAAAATCCGCATCCTTGGACAGCGCCGCATAAGCTTGCCGCAGCTCTTCCAATGGTTCCATCAGGGTTTCAGCCACGAACATACCGCCATAAGGCCCAAAATGGCCCCGTTCGTCGGGAAATTCGCCCCAATCCTGAACAGTCTCAGGTTTCGCAGTCAACACGTTTTACCTCTTGCATCAGTGCTTGGATCAATTCTGGATCTTTGATACCGGGCGCTGCTTCAACACCGCTCGATAAATCGATCGCGTAAGGTTGGCGCTGCCGGATAGCCGCAGCGACATTGCTTGGATGCAGCCCGCCTGCCAGGATCAGCGGCTTCGGAAAGCGGTCTGGCAAGACCTCCCAATCAAAGGTCTGCCCCGTACCGCCTGCCTCACCACCCGCGTGGCTATCGATCAATATTCCGCAGGCATTGCTGTAGTGTTCGGCAAAAGCCACCGGATCTTCGAGCCCCTGGATTCCACTTGCCTTAATGTAGCGCATACCAAACTGCTCACAAGCTTCCGGGGACTCGGTTCCATGAAACTGCAGCATATCGAGCGCGACTGTCTCCATAACACGCGCGATTTCTTTACTGCTGGCGTTCATGAATAATCCGACCCAGGTAACAAAAGGCCCCAATGACCTGACCATCTTCGCCGCCTGCAATGGCTCGATATAGCGTGGGCTGCGGGGATAGAACACTAAGCCGAGCGCATCCACTCCCGCTGTGATCGCCGTTTCGGCATCGACCATCCGGGTTATTCCACAAATCTTGACGCGCGTGCGTAGCATAGGGATCCAAAAGGCTGCAGTTTAACAGAATTTCAGCTGAAGCTCCGATGCCAGGGCACTGTAATAACCCACATCCGGCCAGCGTCAAAAGAATATCCCCAATTACCTGTATTCAGACGTCACCATGGAATGCAATCTCCATTTCCGGACGAGGAATCGCAAAATGCTCAGGATACTCAACGGCTGTCAGAAAAAGACCATACGGTGGAGCGGTCACTCCGCCCTGAGTCCGATCTTTATGCGCTAAGACGGTGGCAGCCCAGCTGACTGGCCGCTCCCCTTTGCCGATTGCGATCAAAACACCTGCAATGTTTCTGACCATGTGATGCAGAAACGCATTTGCCTGAATGTCCAGGTAAATCAGTACGCCATGTCGTTTCACCGAAATCTTTTGTAGGCGCCGTACAGGATGTTTGGCCTGGCATGCAAGGGCGCGATAACTGGAAAAGTCGTGTTCGCCGAGCAAAGCCTGAGCCGCTTGGTGCATTATCTCTGCATCCAAGCTGCGTTTAATCCAGGTGACGCGCCGACCAAGAATAGCGGGCCGTGCGGCTGCATTAAAGATGACATACCGATAGTGCCGGGATCGGGCGCTGAAACGCGCATGAAATTCAGCATCGACCTGGCGCGCCCAACGTACTGCGATGGATTCCGGCAAAGCGGTGTTGCCCCCCATCACCCAGGCTTTCTCCGGTCGAGGCGCCGGAGCATCCAAATGGACCACCTGCCCCAGGGCGTGCACGCCGGTATCCGTGCGGCCAGCGCACACCACGCCGACCGGTGAGCCAGCCACTTCGAACAGGGCATTTTCCAGCGTCTCTTGAACCGAACTGGAGTGATTTTGCCGTTGCCAGCCATGATAATGGCTGCCATCGTATTCGATGCCAAGTGCGTAACGGATCTTACTCATATCACCAACGAAAAAGGCCAGACGAATGCCTGGCCTGTCTATAGATCAGCGGGTTTCGCGTTGGAATCAGCTGAGTTGTTCCAGGAGCTGCTTTGCCGCCCCCTGCTGCTCATCATTACCCTGAGAAATCACTTCCTCTAATGCTTCACGGGCACCTTCATCGTCGCCCATATCGATATATGCCTTAGCAAGATCCAACTTGGTACTGATTTCGTCGGCACCCGTCGTCATCGAAGTCAGCTCCTCATCCATGTCGGACAGGGAGAAATCCTCACCCGCACTGGTGAGATCGAGCCCAAGTGTTTTGGAATCGAATTCTGCTACCGATTCATCCACCCCGGATTTCAGATCCTGCAGACCGCTTTCAGCGAGTGCGTCGAGCTCGCCCACATCAGGACCACTGTCCTGCACCATGGTCTGATCCTCGCCAGACTCACCAAAATTGAGATCGAGATCAGCTGCTTCATTCTGCAGGGCCTTGATCGCATCATCTTCTTCAATTTGTAAAGACTTACTCAGCTCATCAAGATCCGGCAGTTGTGTGTCATCGGGACTCAGTGCCTCGGCCGCATCATTACCCACCTGCGCCACATCTTCGCCCGCCATTGCCATGGTCTGGTCCTCTTCATCGAGGTCCATCATCTCCTCAGGCTTGGGGCGAATCGCCGTCATGGTCAGTCCACCGGTATCCGCATTGACGAACAGCTCATCGTCGGGCGCAATGTCCTTACCCAACACAGCCACACGATGCCACAACCCCTCATTCTCTGGAGTTACCTGCTGATTCAGCTTTGCAGCGGTTGCCAAAAACGACTCCTTGTCACCGGCGGCGTGGTACGCTTCAGCAAGCTTGGCTAGGTAATCGGCGCGTTCGGGGTGCGCTTCAACAGCCGGCTTGAGCAGATCAATCGCTTGGTCCTGCAGGCCATAGGCAAGATAGACATTGGCTTCCGACAAAACTTCGTCTTCATTGAGGCCTTCATCCGCCCCTAATCCAGAGGCTTCGAGTTCGCTCTCGAGCGGAGCGCTTTCCGCGGCTTTTTTAACCTCTTCCTCGCTGATTTCCGCCGTCAGATCGAGCTTTTCCTCTTCGGGGGTTTCTATTTCAACCTCACCTTCGGGCTGCTCATCCATGAGATGCGCAATTTCAGGGGTCTGCGTAACCTCAGGTGCTTCCTCGGCAGCTTCAGGCTTGAGCTGTTCTTCGTCTTTACGACGGAACAGCAACCATGCCAATGCGGAGAGTAACAAGACACCTGCACCGGCCCCCATCAGCAGATTAGGATTGTTCTTGATGTTTTCAATCAACCCCGGCGCGGCTGCCTCTGGCGCTGTCGCTTCAGCCGTTTTCTCACTTTCAGCAGGCTGAGTCTGCGCAGTTTCAGCAGGCGCTTCACTCGTTGCAGGGGGTTGCTCTTCCACCAACAAACCTTTGGTCCCCTCTGCTGGCTGGCTTGGCGCTGCGGCTTCAGAAGACGCTTGCGCAGGTTCTTCCGCCATCGGAGTGGTTTCAGGCTGCTTGAGTGGAACACCGCCGAGTTGCTCCTGCAAATCCGCAAGCTGTTCATCTTTGAGCTCGATCAAACGATTTTTAGCTTCCAGCAGCGTTTCCAGCTCAGAAACCCGGGAGCGTAATTCGACATTTTCCTGTTCTGCAGATGCGAGCTTCTCACGTAAAAAAGTGACATCTTCGCTTGCGGCACCGGCTTCTGAGCCTGTCTCAGCCCCTCCCGCCGCACTGCCTTCGCCTTTGGGAACAAGGATTTCCAATCCTTTTTCGGGCGCGCCCTCGGCGCTTTCAGCTCCCTGAGCTGCCGCTTGCTTGACGCGCTGATCCAGATCCGCCAGTCCCGCAACCTGCGTACCGGTATCCGCCGCAGCCTGAGGAACCCCCTCGGCAGTGACTTTTTCCTTGTACTTCGCGTAAGCACCACCCTGGGTGGCAGCAAGCACCATGGCTTTGGCTTCACGTTTGCTGATGCTCGCCATGGTTTCGGGATCCGGCACCCGTAAAATATACCCGGCTTTAATTCGATTCATGTCGCCATTGACGAAAGCCTTGGGGTTATCCTTCAGCAAAGCGACCATCACCTGATGAATGTTGACACCGGCGCCAGGCTGTACCTGCTTGGCAATACGAAATAGGTTATCGCCTTTATTGACACGATAACTGTCGCCATCGTAGTAGCCTGCTGCATCGCTTGCAGCGGCAGTAGTAGTACCGGTCGGTGGAGTAACAAAAATTTCGGAAGTTCCCTCGGCTTCGCTCACCGGTGTTGCCACTTCGTAGGTCTGAATATCCGACCCATTGGCGGGTGCAGCTTCAGCAACGGAAGCCCCAGCTGTGAGGAATGGCGGCAGGCCTTCATCGACCGGGTATGTCTCCACATCGACGGTAGGTGCTTCGGCAGCGACTTTAGTCGTGCTTTCTACGGGATAGGTCTCAGCAAGCGGAATTTCTTCTTCCTGACCCTGAGCGCTTGCGGCAATTTCAGGGGGTTCTGTGGCGGTCACTTCGGCTTCTGTACCGGCCACAAATGGAGCCAGTCCCTCACCGCCAGGCTCAAGCTCCATGGGCGTGGGCTCAGCTTGTGTCACGACTGGCGCAGGCTCGGTCACCGCAGGCGCAGCCGGCGCACCCCCCAACACGGGGGGATCGAGCAGCACCGTATATTCACGCAGAAGTTTGCCTTTGGGCCAGGAGACCTCAACAATGAAGTTGACGAACGGTTCCTGAATCGGAGCATCTGATGTGACCTTAATGACCGGCTGCCCATTCTCGACCGTTGGCTTGAAATTCAGCTTGTCCAGTACCGGGCTGCGGTTAATACCCACCTGATCGAAGACGGCATCCGGGGCCAGCTTGACCGTCACACTGCCGACCTCGCCAGGCGACGTGGATACCATCTCTATTTCAGCATTAAGCGGCTGATTCAACGCCGAATTCGTAGAAATTTCCCCCAACCCCAAGGCATAGCTCAAGGTGGGACTCAAGATTGCCGATAAAGCTAAGCCCAGAGTTCGTCTACGCACGATTTAGTCCTCATTTAGATAGTAATACTTTGAAAAGTTGCATCCATTCTCGACCCAGAATCTCATTATATCAAGGCCTTACCGCACTATGTTAATCAAATGCCTGTAAGTATATGGGCTAACTATAGGTTATAGATAATCTTTTTGCAAAATTTGTGCAATCTGCACGCTATTGAGTGCCGCCCCTTTTCGCACATTATCGGAGACGACCCACAAATCGAGTCCACGCGGATGTGATATGTCCTCGCGGATGCGGCCAACCCAGGTTGGATCGGTACCAGCTCCCTCGGTTACTGCCGTCGGGTAACCACCATCTTTACGCTCATCAAGCACTGTCACACCGGGTGCGGTTTCGAGTAATTCGCGCGCCTGACCAGCCGTAATCTTATCCCGCGTCTCAATGTGCACGGCTTCTGAATGGCCATAGAAAACCGGAACGCGCACCGCGGTAGGATTCACCTGAATGCCCGGGTCTTCCATAATTTTTCGAGTCTCCCAGACCATTTTCATTTCTTCTTTGGTATAGCCGTTGTCCTGGAACACATCGATATGGGGCAACACATTGAACGCAATCTGTTTGGGGTAAACCTTACTTTCAATGGGTTTGCCATTGAGCAACATCGCAGTCTGTATGGACAATTCCTCGATGGCGTCCTTACCGGTACCCGAGACAGCTTGATAGGTCGCCACATTGATGCGCTCGATCCCAACCGCATCATGGATCGGCTTGAGCGCCACCAACATTTGGATCGTGGAACAATTGGGATTTGCGATTATGCCGCGGTTTTGATACTGCGCAACGGCATGTGGATTGACTTCCGGTACAACGAGCGGAATATCGTCTTCGTAGCGAAAACGCGAGGTATTGTCGATGACGATGCAGCCTGCCTGCGCGGCGCGCGGCGCATACACATCTGAAATCGACGCGCCGGCGGAGAACAATCCAATCTGCGCCCGCGAGAAATCGAACTCATCCAGATTCTGCACTGTGAGGTAGCGATCACCAAACGCAACCCGCTTACCTGCAGAACGCTCACTGGCGAGGGCATAGACGTTACCCACGGGAAATGCCTGCTCCGCGAGTATCGACAGCATAGTTTCACCCACCGCCCCCGTAGCACCCACCACGGCCACATCAAATTGCCTGCTCATGCTGACTTACCTACTCTCTCATCTCCTGAATTGCATGCACGACCGCATCCCCCATGGCCACGGTCCCTACTAACTCACAACCTTCGGTAAAAATATCCTGTGTACGCAGCCCTTTGTCGAGCACCTTGCCGACGGCATTTTCCACGCGCTGTGCCAAAGCTTCGAGATCAAAGCTATAGCGCAACATCATCGCGACCGAGAGAATCGTGGCCAGGGGATTGGCTTTTCCACTGCCGGAAATATCCGGTGCAGATCCGTGAATCGGTTCATACATTCCTTTCCCATTGGCATCCAATGAAGCTGATGGCAGCATACCAATGGACCCGGTGAGCATCGCGGCCGCATCCGATAGGATATCACCAAACAAATTCGTGGTAACCATCACATCGAACTGCTTGGGATCACGCACCAATTGCATTGCGGCATTATCGACATACATATGCGACAACTCGACCTCAGGATAATCGGCGCTTACGCGCTCGACGACCTCGCGCCACAGCTCGGATACCTCGAGCACGTTGGCTTTATCCACCGAACACAGACGCCGCGCGCGCTTCATGGCGGTTGCAAATGCGCTACGCGCAATCCGCTCGATTTCAGGCTCCGAATAAACTAACGTATTGAATCCTTCCCGTTGACCATCTGGGCGCTTACGGATACCCCGCGGCTGCCCAAAATAGATACCCCCGGTCAGCTCTCTTACGATCATAATATCCAGGCCGGCGACCACCTCCGCTTTCAGGGTAGACGCAGATGCCAATTGCGGGTACAGCAACGCCGGACGCAGATTCGAAAACAATCCAAGCGCTGAACGAATACCCAACAACCCCCGCTCCGGGCGCAAGTCACGGGGTAAAGACTCGTATTGCGGTCCACCGACTGCGCCGAGTAAAACTGCATCGGCCGCTTGTGCAAGCGCCAGGGTCTCGTCCGGCAAAGGCACGCCGGCTGCCTCGTAACCTGCGCCGCCAATCGCAGCTGTTTCCATCTCCAGGGCCAAACCAAATTCGTCACGCAAAACGTCAAGCACTTTGATCGCTTCTGCGACGATTTCAGGGCCGATTCCATCTCCGGGTAATACCGCTAGCTTATATGTCATTCCACAACCTGTTGATTCAATCATTTTGCAAGGTGACGCGCGTTTCCCTTACCGATGTCACCGCGGCACTGCTATTCCGCTGAGAACAACCAGGGCGCTTCCTGAATGCGCCGCTGCTCATAGGCGCGTATTGCATCGGCATGTTGGAGCGTCAGGCCAATGTCATCCAAACCGTTGAGTAAGCAATACTTGCGAAAGGCATCGACCTCGAAAGACATGTCACGGCCGTCGGGCGTCGTAACGGTTTGTGCTTCCAGATCAATGACTAATCGATAGCCTGGAGTTTGTTGCGTTTCAACAAACAATTCATCTACCTGCGTTTCGGACAGAACCAACGGCAGCAAGCCATTCTTGAAGCTGTTATTGAAAAAAATTTCCGCAAAGCTTGGTGCAATTACGGCGCGGATCCCATAATCGGTCAATGCCCACACCGCATGCTCGCGTGACGAACCACAGCCAAAGTTTTTACGCGCCAGCAAAATCTGCGCCCCTTGATAGCGGGCTTGATTCAACACGAAATCGGGATTGAGCGGGCGCTTGCTGTGGTCCATTCCCGGCTCGCCTGGTTCCAGATAGCGCCAATCATCAAACAGATTGGGACCAAATCCAGTGCGTTTGACGGATTTCAGATACTGTTTGGGAATGATGGCGTCGGTATCGACATTGGCTCTGTCCAAAGGTATGACGAGTCCATCGAGACGGGTGAATGCTTGCATCGGTTACTCCTGAATCCCTTGCAACGGGGTACCTCGCAACCCCATCGCGCTATTGCTTTGCGGGTGTTGCTTCGGGCACGGCGGGTGCGGGGGCAATTTGATTTTGGGTTTCGTCAGCAGGCGCTGTCTGATACGGATACGCCTGTGTGCCGCTGGTCTGTTGCGGGGGCTGAATCGGATTGCCATACTGATCCACATACTGCTCGCTGATGATCTCAGATTGAGGGGCTTCCTTCGCACTCGTTTCGGCCATTTCAGCGGACGCCTGCTCCGCTTTCTTACCCTGGATCAACAGTCCCAGATTTTCGATGTCCTTGCCCAGACCTTGCGCAGTATTACAAGCCGTCAACCCCAGGCTCAGCAGCATGGCCAGCGCGAGTAAGCCGTATTTCATGGTGTACCTCCTGCTTCGATTTTTTTGTGAAGACGGTCAATTTTACCTGAGCTCAGCTGTGAAGTGGTGGGAAATTTGACACAGCGAGCGCGCTTTGCCCTAATTTCCAAGACAGGCAACCGCCCAGGCAGAAACGTATCCGCAATGGCGCCCAGCGGATCACACATCCGGCAAATTCCGCACATCTGTAAAATGCCCGGTGACCGCCGCAGCCGCCGCCATCGCTGGGCTGACCAAATGCGTCCGTCCCCCCTGGCCCTGGCGACCTTCAAAGTTGCGATTCGAGGTAGACGCGCAGCGCTCTCCGGGTTCGAGTCGATCGGCATTCATGGCCAGACACATGGAGCAGCCGGGCTCGCGCCATTCGAAACCTGCCGAGACAAAGACTTTGTCCAGGCCTTCTTGTTCAGCCTGACGCTTGACCAGTCCCGAACCGGGTACCACCAACGCCTGCTTGACCGTGTTGGCGAGGTGCCGGCCAGCCACCACCTCGGCCGCAGCCCGTAGGTCTTCGATCCGGGAATTGGTGCAGGAGCCAATAAAGACTTTGTCGATCGCCACCTCCGTCATTGGCACCCCGGGGTCAAGCCCCATATACGCCAGTGCGCGGACCATACCCTCGGCTCGTACCGGATCTGCTTCGGCGCTCGGATCGGGTACACGCTCTGTAATCGGAATCACCATTTCCGGAGAAGTCCCCCAGGTTACTTGCGGCGCAATCTGTGTTGCATCCAATTCGATGGTCACATCAAAATGCGCGTCATCGTCAGAGACTAACGTTTGCCACTGCGCAACAGCTGCATCCCAAAGCGCGCCCTGCGGTGCGAACGGTCGCGCCCGAACATAGTCCAAAGTGACCGCATCGACTGCCACCATGCCAGCACGCGCGCCGGCTTCGATCGCCATATTGCAGACCGTCATTCGCCCTTCCATCGACAAAGCACGGATGGCGGAGCCGGCAAATTCGATCGCATAACCTGTGCCGCCTGCTGTGCCGATACGTGCTATCACTGCAAGCACAATATCCTTCGCGGTTACCCCCGGGCCAAGCTGACCTTCCACGCGGACCAGCATGTTCTGCATTTTTTTCTGGATCAGGCACTGAGTCGCAAGGACATGCTCGACCTCGGAGGTGCCTATGCCGTGGGCCAAGGCGCCAAACGCGCCGTGTGTCGAAGTATGCGAATCACCGCAGACAACCGTCATGCCCGGCAGCGTCGCACCCTGCTCCGGCCCAATAACATGCACGATACCCTGGCGGATATCCTGCATTTTGAATTCAGTAATTCCAAAGGTTTCACAGTTACGATCAAGTGTCTCGACCTGTAAGCGTGAGATGGGATCGGCAATCCCCTGAGAGCGATCCGTGGTTGGAACGTTATGGTCGGGAACGGCCAGCACCGAGGCACGCCGCCAGGGTTCGCGGCCTGCCAGGCGCAAACCTTCGAATGCTTGGGGAGAAGTGACTTCATGCACGAGGTGACGGTCGATATACAACAGCGTTGTGCCGTCGTCTTCCTGGCGCACCACATGGGCATCCCAAAGTTTATCGTAAAGCGTTTTGCCACTCATCGGTCACTGTCCTCAGTGCGTTTTGCAGTCATGATTACGGACGGCGCAATTCCCTTAAGCCATGCAACGGGCATTGCAACAGCGAGCTGTAAGCGCCTTAATAAAGCTAAAACAATCCTTCGTACAACCCACTCATAGCACAGTGCACGCGCCCAACAAGAGGGAAATTTACCTGAAGAAAGGATATCACTCAAATTTATTATTTCGATAGAATCGATTACTATTTGGAATATGGATCTTCAAGCACTCAAAGCCTTTGTCAGCATTACGCAAACAGGTTCCTTTTCTGCCGCCGCGCAACGGCTGCATCTTTCCCAGCCGGCGATCAGCAAGCGCATCGCGGGATTGGAACAGACACTCGAGCAACCCCTCTTCGACCGCATTGGCAAGCAGGTGCAACTCACCGAAGCGGGCGCACTGCTGCTCCCGCAGGCACAAGCGATCCTCGATGCAGTCGCGCATACAGAACGGACTGTGCGGAATCTGCGCGGCAAAGTGAGTGGCGTTTTGCGGATGGGGACATCTCACCACATCGGCATGCATCGCCTGCCGCCGATACTACGGCAGTACGCCAAAACCTATCCGGAGGTAACACTGGCCCTGGAATTTCTTGGCTCGGAAGCTGCATGTCGACGGGTTGAGCGAGGTGAACTCGAGTTCGCGCTCGCCACCCTGCCACCGGTACTCGACGCGCCACTGCTCCTGGAGGCGGTTTGGAAAGATCGGCTCGTCGTCTGTGCCACCATGGAGTTCGCAGACTCGGCCGCAGCAGGCAGTGACCCACTGCCACAACTGGCACAAAGCCGCGCACTCCTACCCAAACCCGACACCACCACGCGTCAGATCATTGAGGAAGCGCTGGTGGCCCATGGCATTACGTTGCGCCATGTCATGGAAACAAACAATCTTGAAACGATTAAGAAAATGGTGGAAATCGGTCTTGGTTGGAGCGTATTGCCGGAATCGATGCTCGATGCAATTGTTCAACCACTGGCAGACTGCCCTATCACTCCTGTGCGGCAACTCGGTATCGTCCGCCATCGCAAACGCAGCCTGAGTAATGCAGCCCAAGCGATGCTGCATTTGATTCGATTACAAACAGCCGAGTTTCAGCCCCGCTACCCGGTGGCTAGCACACGACGGCGGGAGCCCCATGGTTTTTCGAAATAGAGATTTTTGTTGGTCTATAAGGGTGACCACTTAGCGAGTGGTCAAAGAATGAAGTCACTGCCCAAATTGTCCCTGAAATACGTCCAATCAAGGCTATACATGTGAGTTTTCAAGTATCACTGGAATATTTAAATACGGAGCTGGCGCATTTCAGGGTGCGCTGAGCAGTGGCCGTTAGCTTAGTACTCCAAAATCGCCACACTTCGGAGGAAACGGCATGCAGGCTTTCGCAACTACGTCCTATGGCCGCCGTAGAAAGAAAACGGCCCTCGAAAAAAGGGCCGTTGTAGCACGAGGCGATTAGTCACTACGCAATGCGTCAGAAATAATAGGCGATCCCGGCTCCGAGCACATTCACTGCATCGCCTTGTTGATTGAAGCGCTCAATCTCCAGACGCAGGCCCAGTTCGTAGTTAAGTTGATACTCAATTGCAGCCCCGAGCACAAAATTGCTGCCACTGGTGCTTTCCTTCACTGACACGTCATTGACGGTGACGGTGGTGTCATTTTTCCACATAAAGACTCCCAACCAATCGTGAATTACAAAGTTTTCAAAGACCGGAAAGCGCCCTACGATGGAGATCTGGGCCCCTTTGCCCAAATCAGGTTCAATGGATGCCAAATCCGCCGCAAACTGCTCTTCCTGTCCTGGTGGAACTGAGGCGGACGCCTTGAGATCAGTATTACCGAGATTGGCATAGCCGATCTGAGCCCCGAGATAGGGGGAAAAGTAAACGCCGTAATACGCCTTCCAGACAGTCGAGCTATCGGCAATGCTCGCCTTAGGGTCGGTCCAGTCTTTGCGTTGCAGGGAGGTTTCGATTTCTGAACCACTCTTGCTGAAAAACCCCTTCCCCATTCCAAAACCTGCATAGTATTGCAGCTCCCAGGCTTGGCTTGCAGCCGAACAGGTCAGAAGAACAGTCGCCAAAAGGATGCGTCGAATCATACTATTTTATCCTTAAACATTAGATTTGAGTAACGATTCAGCGTGTGTAGATTTTGCTTCATATCAAGGCATTTTCGCACGGAGAATCGAGCATATAGTCAATATGTGACCATTCGAGTACGAAAATAACGCCGAGATGGGCAAACGATGCATATGCTGAGTCGTTACAGATTTGTTATTGCCATTAATAGGTTGTTATCCACGCTGCTGCCGACGCGCACGCGCCCGGTACTGAGCGAGCCAAGGGAAAAGCAGAATGCCCCAACCCCATGCACCCCCTCCTGTGGAACCTGACACACTAATGGACTCACTCTTCTGACCGGGTCCGGATGGATCCAGAATATAACCATCCTCAACTTCATCCTGGTCCCCATAGCCTCCGTCGGTCAGAATCACGGTCACCTCATCCCGCGCTGCATTGAAGCTCACACGACTCGGCGGAAACGCCTCCCATCCGGTATCACTGTCGTACTTGTACCAGGTGTAGTTGGCATCCAGAGGCTGTTCGAACTTAAAGGTCAGAGAACCATCGCCACCGGGAGTATCGGTTTTGATCTTGAAATTGAACAAGCCGATTACACCGCGCGGTTTGCCCTGGGTAATTATATCCGCCGACTCCGGTACGGGCTCGAGCTTCACGAGATCGCCACTCACAGCCTTGAAACCCACCGGCGCTTCATCTCCCCAGGCGGAGCGTATGGCCACAAAATCGTCCGGAATCGTCGTAATACCGTTATCCTCTACCGTCACTTTCACTTTGGCAGGCAAAGAAGGGGCGTGGAGGTTATCGGTGGTAATGAGTTCAAACTCGAGCACGATCGCGCCCTGCGCATTGCTAAACGAAGGTGCAACAAAGTGGGTCACGCGCTTACCTGCATCATCGAACACCACACCGTAGTTAGTGACCTCGCGCCAGGCATATCCGTCACCTTCCGGAATAAAGCCATCCAGATCTGAGCCGGTACCCGTCAGGGTAACGGTTTCCCCCTCAAATACCTTCTGATCCTCGCCTGCATTGGCATCAGGGCGCTGATTATCACTCACGATGACCTTGACTCGATCCGTGCTAAACAGCTGGGTAGGATCCTCGACCCGCAATTCGAACTCAAGCTCGACGGCCTTACCCACTTCCTGTTGCGGCGCCGTAAAGTTTGCCACCGCAGAATTCGCACCGGCAAGCGTCACCGCTACACCATTGACCTGCGTCCACTGATACGTCAGTTGCGCCGCTTCCCCGGCATCCTGATCCGTGGACTCACTGCCATCCAGGGTCACGGTCAGCCCCTCACCCACCACCTGATCAGGACCGGCTTTGGCCTCGGGAATATGTTGATTAGGATCAAGCACGGCCTGAACAACCACTTCCGCAGGCGTCGATTGCTGAGCACCCGGTGGATCAGGATCATTGTCGCTCACCACCAGATTAAAATGAAACACCGTATTGCCACTCAACGGAGGCACGGTGAAACGGGCATCTTTTACTCCGACCGGCTCTAATGTTACCGGCACAGTATCATCTGCCTTTTGCGACCAAACGTAATTCGCAATCGTGCCCGCACCATCGGGATCGGTCGAATTTTTCTCTTTGAGCGTCACCACATCACCGGGTGCTGCCTGTAATGTCGTACTTTCTACCCCGGCTACCGGCGGGTCATTCTTGGTATTGTTGACCGTTACCGTCACCTCTTTGGGCGCGGAGACTCCACCCTTGTCATCGGTCACCGTGAGAGTAAATTTCAATACCTTGCCATCGCTGCCGACACGCGGGGTTTTAACCACCGGTTGTGTGCTTTGACAATCAGCTGCGGTAATCGTCAAGGGAAATGACTCGCCCGTGGGCGTCACGAGCTCAACAGGATCTCCCAAGGTCACCGCCCAGACACACTGTTCAATCGTGCCATCCGGATCGTTGGAGGCAGAACCATCGAGCGTCACCTCCACATCTTCATCCGCAGTCGCTGGCGCGACAACAATGGCCACTGGCAAATCATTCGGCTTTTCAGTCACTGAAACCGTGACAGTGGCTACATTACTTACGTCATCATCACTATCTTTAATGGTATACGAGATCGTTTGAACACCGCTGGGAGTGGTCGCGAGCGGCGTGTATTCAATCGCCCCAGCTACAACCGCCGCCGAACCCGACGCTGGTCCCCCAGTAATTTGAATCGTGTGGTCACCAATTGCCCCGTCTCCTGGGGTATCGTTGGTCGTAACATTAATCGTCACAGGGTTTGGCGCTGTGGTCGTGCCGGAATCGTCAGCAGCCACTGGCACTTTATCGATTATTGTTACTTTTGTTGAATCTGTCTTTGCGCCCCAGCTACCTGATGCCAAGAGCTGAAAAGTGAACTCCGTGTCTCCAGTGACTACGGGTGCTACGAAACTCGCGGACGCCGAATTGGCATTATTTAAACTAATCGTTGGTGAGGCTGGAGAAATCTGAGTCCATGAATAGCTTGGTGTTTCTCCCCCTGTACCAGTTGCAGAACCAGTCAGTGTCACACTATCGCCTATATTCACAGTCTGGTCACCCCCTGCATCAACCGTGACAATTAGAGGCTCATTGGCAGTGATCAAATTGGTTTTCGTCGTCACAACGCTGCCCGCAGCAGGACTGTCATCGGTCACCGTGAGCGTTACTGTATAGGTGCCCGCCACTGTATACTGATGTGTTGGACTTACAGCAGCACTTGTGCCGCCATCGCCAAAATCCCAAGCGTAACTCAGGTTATCCCCATCGGCATCTGTGTAAGTTGCGGTGAAAGCCACATTTAAAGGAGCTGTTCCCGATGTTGGGGAGGCGCTGAAATCACCAGTAGGGTTAGCGGCGAGCAATAAACTCGAATAGCCAACGCTAAACAGTATCAAAATCACATTAAAAAAGTGTTTTTTCATATCGATTGATCACTCAAGCAAAGACTTTTAGAAAACATTCTCATGTCAATAGCTGACGGAGTCAGCTAAAAGTCAGCTAAAAATTAGTTTGGTAGATGACTATTACACAGAATTCCAACCCCCATCACGCAGGCGATCACAGTTTTACACTTCGAGATCTGAGGCCCGCAATGCTGACGACAAAACTGGCAAAACAAACGCTTGCAGCGCTGAGGTAGGTGGCTTGGGGGCCGATTTGGGTCCAGAGATGGCCTGCCGCCCAACTGCCGAGGGCATTACCCAGGCCGAAACTAAGGCTGGAATAGAGCGCCTGTCCGCGTCCCTGGAGACGGCCTGGGAAAAAATGGTGCACGAGTTCGATGGCCGCAGCGTGAAACAGGCCATAGCTCGCTGCGTGCATGGTTTGCACGATGAGCAGAATCCACAGTGTATCCACATAGTCAGCGAGCAGGATCCAACGGACGGTGGTAATCAACAGCGCAATGCGAAACAAGCGGATCGCGCCGAATTGGGCCAGCCAGCGATGCACTGCGAGAAAAACACCGATCTCCGCAATCACCCCAACCGCCCAAAGCTGTCCGACTTCGGTGGCGGAATAACCGTGGTCCTGCAAATAGATACTCAGGAACGTGTAATACGGACCGTGACTCATTTGCAGCAGAAACGCTGCAACCAGAAACATGATCACGGGGGTGCGCGACAAGGTTGCGAGAATGGGCCCAGCCGTCTGCTCGGTATGCAGCTCGGATTTATCAGGCGTGAGCAACGTCACCGCCCAGATGACCACGAGCAGTCCTAAGAGCACGAACGGCAGCGGCGAGACGCCCACCCGATCGAACCAGTAGCCCAAACCAACGACCGTCGCAATAAACCCCACCGACCCCCATAGGCGGATCCGCGCATATCGGGTGCGACGCGCACCCAAGTGATTGAGGGTCACCGCTTCGAACTGCGGCAGCCCTGCATGCCAAAAAAAGCTATAGATGCTCAAAATCGCGGCCAATCCCCAATAATTTTTTTCAAAGAGAATAGCGGTAAAACTCAGCGCCGCGACAAACGCAGTCCAGCGAATAATGCTCAGCCGTCGCCCCAGATGGTCTGCAAGCCACCCCCAGAGGTAGGGCGCGATCACTTTGGTAAGCAGGGAAATCGCTATCAGCTCACCGATCTGCTGAGGGGTGAAGGCGAGCGATTGCAGATAGACGCTCCAGTACGGCACGAATGCGCCAATACTCGCGAAATAAAAGAGATAGAAAGCCGACAGGCGAACATACGGGGTATCCTGCCCCATGAGAGTTGCTCCTGTGGCAGAGTTCAGGGTTGCGCGGGAATATCCGGCAGACTGGTTGTGACGTTCGCATTCTGCGCACGATGGCGCAGCGCATGATCCATGAGCACCAACGCGAGCATCGCCTCCGCGATGGGCGTGGCGCGGATGCCCACACAGGGGTCGTGCCGCCCCTTGGTGACCACTTCCACGGGTTCACCGTGCAAATTTACAGTGCGGCCTGGAATCCGAATACTGGAGGTCGGTTTCAACGCAATGCTGACTTCAATCGCCTGTCCGCTCGATATGCCGCCCAAAATCCCACCCGCATGATTGCTCAAAAAACCTTGCGGTGTCATTTCGTCCCGATGCTCCGATCCTTTTTGCGCCACGCTCGCAAAGCCGGCGCCGATTTCCACGCCCTTGACGGCATTAATGCTCATCATCGCCCGGGCGATATCCGCATCCAGGCGTGCAAAGATGGGTTCCCCCCAGCCGGGCGGCACCCCCTCTGCAACAGTATTGATCCGCGCACCGACCGAATCGCCTGCCTTGCGCAAGGCATCCATGTACGCCTCCATTTCAGCGACCTTGCCCGCATCAGGACAAAAAAACGGATTCTTCTCCACCTCATCCCAGGCAAATTGCTCGTAGCGTATCGGCCCCAACTCAGCCAGATAGCCGCGGATGCGAATGCCATACTGCTCTGCAAGGTACTTTTTGGCGATCGCGCCAGCCGCAACGCGCATGGCCGTCTCCCGGGCGGATGAACGACCGCCCCCGCGATAGTCGCGCAGGCCGTACTTTTTATAATACGTGTAGTCTGCATGGCCTGGACGAAATCGATCCATGATCTCGGAATAGTCCTTGGAGCGCTGGTCGGTATTGTGAATCAGTAAGGCGATGGGCGTACCGGTGGTCCGGCCTTCGAAAACGCCCGAAAGAATCTGCACCTCATCGGCCTCGCGTCGCTGAGTCACATGACGGCTCTTGCCGGGCCTGCGGCGCTCCAGGTCAGGCTGAAGATCAGCGGCAGACAATGCGAGCCCCGGCGGGCAGCCATCAACCACGCAGCCAATCGCCGGCCCATGACTCTCGCCAAAACTGGTCACCGTAAACAGTGTTCCTAAGGTATTTCCTGACATGGTGATTTTACCAACTGTTATTTGTCCCGCATGCCCCACGCATTATTCAAAAACAATGCTGCGATTGTCATAGACCAGCACAGTGTGATTGAGGTGATGCCATACCGCCCGTGCGAGCACTACTTTTTCCAGATCACGGCCTTTGCGGACCAGATCATCCACGGCATCTTCGTGGGTCACACGCGTCACGTCCTGTTCGATGATCGGCCCGGCGTCCAGCTCTGCGGTCACATAGTGACTGGTGGCGCCAATGATCTTCACGCCGCGTCGATACGCAGAATGATACGGCCGCGCGCCCGGAAATGCAGGTAAAAATGAATGATGAATATTGATAATGCGCTCAGGATAGGCATGGATGAATGCTTCGCTCAAAATCTGCATATATCGCGCAAGCACGATAAAATCGATACGCTGTTCGCGCAATAGGGCGAGTTGCTGCGCCTCCTGATCCGCTTTGTTCTGCGCATCGATGGGAAAATGGTGAAAGTCGATACCCAGGCGTTCCGCGACCGGCCGCATACGATCGTGGTTACTGATTACCAGAGGAATGTCCACCTGCCACTCCTGCGCCTCATAACGCGCCAGGATGTCATAAAAACAGTGCGGCAATTGCGAAACAAACAACGCCATGCGCAACCGTTGATCCGCAAAATGTAAACGGAAGCGCATCTCAAATCGTGACGCGACCAGCGTGTTGAAGTACTCCGCCAGCTTATCGCGCTCGATCAGAAAGTCACTGAGATCCCAGGCCACGCGCATAAAGAACACCTTTTGCTCGGCATCCACATGCTGATCGAGCTGCAATATATTGCCACCATTTTTGAAAATGAACTCGGTGACGGCAATGACGATGCCTTTCTGGTCGGGGCAGTGGATCAGCAGTATCGCTGCATTTTGTTTTTGACGCTTCAAGTGACAACTCCCGCTCGTAAAACCCTTCAGGCGTTTTGCCTGCCACGCAGCGCGGCGGCAGGTAGGTAGAACACACCGTGACCACCGCGCTCAAACTCCAGCCACACAAACGGCAACTCGGGATAGGCAGCTTCGAGTGCCGCCTGACTGTTCCCTACTTCGACTACGAGCGCGCCAGTCTCCGTCAAATATTCCGCAGCATCGGACAAGATTCGCCGCACAATGTTCAATCCATCCTCGCCCGCCGCCAGCCCCAACTCCGGTTCATGGCGGAACTCTGCGGGCAATGCCGCCATATCCTGCGCATCCACATAGGGGGGATTCGACACGATCAAATCGTAGCGCTGCTCAGGCACCGCAGCGAAAAGATCCGACTCGTACACCGTCACCCGCTCGCTCAACGCATGCGATGCCACATTCTGCTCTGACAGCGCCACCGCATCCGATGACAGTTCCGCCAAATCAACCTGCGCCTCGGGGAAGGCGTAGGCCGCTGCAATACCAATACAGCCACTGCCCGAGCAGAGATCAAGAATACGTGTGACACGCTCGGCTGCGACCCAGGGTGAGAAGCGAGTTTCGATCAGCTCTGCGAGGGGGGAGCGCGGCACCAGAACGGACTCATCGACTTGAAAGGGCAAGCCGCAAAACCATGCCGTGCCGGTCAGATATGCGGCCGGTTTGCGCGTGGTGATACGCGCTATCAGACGCTCGGCCACGGCTTGCCGTTCAGCGCGCGTAAGCCGGCAATCGCGGTATTCGTCGGAGAGATCCAGGGGTAATGACAGGACATCCAGCACCAACCAGGCGGCCTCGTCCAAAGCATTATCGGTCCCATGGCCAAAAAACAGGTCGCCCGTCGTAAATTGACTGGCGCCCCAGCGGATAAAATCACGAATACTGTGCAGCTCATCAATGGCAGCGGAAACAGAATCTGGCATGGGAAAGCACTCAACGGTCTGCAAAAATCCCGCATGATACTATAACCACGCCGCCACTACCTGGCGCGGTGGAAGTTGTTACTAACACAAGCCTTAGTAATGCCCATTGGCACAGCCTTTCCGATCATGGACTGACCGACAAGATGTGTAAAAACTGTCTCCTTCTGTTGTTGGCTACCGCGGTCGTCGCACTGGTATTTTCCGCCGGTCAAGTCACCGCTCCCTTGCGCGACACAACCACCCCCGGCCACGCGACCCCTAAGGTACCCGCCGTGACACTCACCGATGCCCAGGGTCGTCGTCTGCCAGAAGATTGGCTTTTGGGGCAGTGGACGCTCATGCTGTTGGGTTATACCCACTGTGAAACAATCTGTCGTGACAGACTCCAGAGCTTAGATACAGCGCTCGCGAGTCTCGCCGCATCCGATCCCGATCTGCGCGTGCAAGGACTGTTTGTGAGCATTGATCCAGCACGCGACCACCCAGCGCAGCTCAGACACTACTGCCGCGCTTACAGTCGCGCGCTGACCTGTGCCCGAGTCGAACCGGCAGGACTGGAACAGCTGCGCGACGCGCTCCACATCATCTACAACCGCATCGGTTACAATGGCGCCGACGAGCACTATACGCTCGATTTTAGTTTACAGCTGCTCTTGATCGCGCCCGATGGACGAGTCGCGGGCAGCGTACCTCCACCGCTGACTGCGGCGCAGATCATCGCTGCGACGCGTCAAGCCAATAAGGACCACCACGCCCCAATGAACGCCGACCGCCCTCCTTTATGGGCAAAACTGAATAACGCCCTGTTTTACGTGCTGCCACACCACCTACTGAGCCGCCTTGGTTATTTTGTCAGCCGCATCGAGATCCCGTGGATAAAAAATCTACTGATCCGTGGCTACCTGGGGCTGTTCGATTTAAATATGGCCGAAGCGCGTGAACCCAATCCCTACGCCTACCCTTCCCTCAACGCTCTATTTACGCGCGCACTGAAACCCGAGGCCCGCCCGATCGACCCACATCCGGACGCGCTACTGAGCAGCGCCGATGGCATCTTGAGTGAATTTGGTGATATTCGCGCAGGTCGACTGCTGCAGGCCAAGGGCCTCGACTATGCGATCGACGCATTATTAGGGGGCGACCGGACGCTGTCCGAACCCTTTCATACGGGACAATTTCATACCCTCTACCTCTCGCCGCGCGATTACCATCGCGTCCATATGCCGCTGACAGGCGACCTGACCGATATGATTTATGTTCCTGGGCGGCTGTTCAGTGTTTCCCCCATGACCACTCGAAGCATCCCCAACCTTTTTACGCGCAATGAGCGGGTTGTGGCATTTTTCGACACGAACCATGGACGCATGGCGTTGGTGCTCGTGGGGGCAATCAATGTCGCTGCGATCGAAACAGTCTGGGCAGGCCTGATCACCCCACCTCCAGGAAAACAAACGACCCGGACACACTATGCGCAGCCACTGCGGTTGCAGGCCGGAGAAGAAATGGGGCGTTTCAATATGGGCTCCACGGTGATTGTGGTGACAGCCCAGCATTTTGCCTGGGAATCCAGACTGCAGCCGGGCATCAAGACGAAGGTAGGCGCAGCCCTAGCGCATTGGAGAACCACCGGCCATACGGACAGCAAACCATGAGCTGACTCAGGCCTTCAGTCCACACACACCGCATCGAGCGATTCAGCGCCCAGCAGCTTCATCAACAGCCGGTCCACCCCCAGCGCAACGCCAGCACAATCAGGCAAACCTCGTTGTAACGCCTTCAAAAATTCCTGATCGACGGGCATCGAGGGTTGTCCCGCCGCGTGCCGCTGCGCATTTTCAACCGCAAAGCGGCGCACGTGCTCATCAGGATCCTGCAGCTCCCAGTAACCATTCGCCAATTCGAGTGAGCCCCAAAACACTTCGAACCGGGCCGCCGTGCGTGTATCGGCATTCAAGCGGGCCAGCGCGGCCTGACTCGCGGGGTAATCGATCAGTGTCGTCAATTGATTGGCAGGCAGCCGGGGAACAATGCAGTGAGACAGCAGTAGGTCCAACCAGCCATCGAGGCTCAATGTCGAGTCCACAGCGAGCCCCTGGTGTTGCGCGACCGCGCGGAGCTGGGCCATGCTCGTGTCCAGTGGATCCACGCACAGGTATTGTATGAACAAGGCTTGATAGCTCTGCACGACCTGTTGCAGCGGCGCGGCATCCGCCTCACGCATCTGTTCGATCAACGCAATGACTTCGGCATTGAGCTGCAGATGGTCGAAATCTAAACGATACCACTCCAATAGCGTAAATTCCGGCCGATGAAAGCGTCCTGCTTCGCCGTCACGAAACGCATGACAAAGCTGAAAGATATCTCCACTGCCTTGCACGAGCAGCCGTTTCATGGCGAATTCAGGCGAGGTTTGCAGGTACGCGCGCTGCGTCCCCAGGGCACAGGCAATGCTATCGATATGGGGATCGGGATTACCGTATGGAGACAGGATTGGCGTTTCAATCTCCAGCACGCCTCGCGCACTGAAGAACTCGCGCAACTGGCGGAGCAATTGCGCCCGTTTACGCAGCGTGGCGATAGGAAGCGCAGGGGTCACAGGAGCAGAAAGGGCTTACTCCTTGACTCTGGAAATGTATTCACCAGTACGTGTATCGATTTTCAGAATATCGCCTTCTTCCACGAACAACGGCACCTTGACGGTTGCGCCTGTTTCCACGGTTGCCGGCTTGGTCGCTCCCGTCGCAGTGTCACCCCGTACCCCGGGATCACATTGCGTCACCCGCAGCTCCACGTGATTGGGAGGCGCTACAGAGAGCGGCTCACCATTCCACAGCGTTACCGACACAATGTCCTGCTCCTTCAGATACAATGCCGCATCCCCCACCGCAGCCTTGCTCGCACTGAGTTGTTCGAAGGTATTGGGATCCATGAAGTGCCAGAACTCCCCGTCGTTGTACAAATACTGCATATCCACATCGACCACATCTGCAGCTTCAACGGATTCGCCAGACTTGAACGTCTTCTCCACGACCCGGCCATTTTTGAGATTGCGCAGTTTGACGCGATTGAAGGCTTGCCCCTTGCCGGGCTTGACGAATTCGTTCTCCACGATGGTGTAAGGATCACCATCCAGCATGATTTTCAATCCGCCACGAAATTCATTGGTACTATAGCTGGCCATGTTCTTCTTGGTTCCGTAAAACTCGGTAAAATGAAACCGCTCATGATACCCCTAATCGCCCTGCAAGAGGATACCCCCGACTGGCAAAAGCAACTCGCCCGTGCCATTACCGACCCCAATGAACTGTTTGCGCATCTCCGTCTCGATCCCAACGCATGGCCAGAGACACTCGCCGCGGGTCACAGTTTCAAGCTCAAAGTCACCCACAGTTACCTGCACCGCATCGAGCCGGGCAACCCCAAGGATCCGTTGCTGCTGCAGGTCCTACCGCAAGGTGCCGAACTCGCGCCGCAACCGCCGGAGTACGATACTGACCCGGTCGGCGACATTGACGCGATGCCGCATCCAGGCATTGTGCACAAATACCGGGGGCGCATTCTGCTCATTGCCACTGGCAGCTGCGCCATTCATTGCCGCTACTGTTTCCGACGCCATTTTCCTTATGCCAGCGCTCACCCCGCCCGTCACCACTGGCAGACAACCATCGATTATCTACAGGCCCATCCGGACATCGACGAGGTCATCCTCAGTGGGGGTGACCCCTTGGTATTGAGTGATGCCAAGCTTGGCGAACTGATCGCGCGGTTACAGAGCCTACCTCAGCTACGTCGCTTGCGTCTGCACTCGCGTCTGCCCATTGTTTTGCCGGATCGTATTACCCCGCAGTTGCTGGCGCTGCTGTCACAAACCCGCCTGCGCTGCATTCTCGTCGTCCACTGTAACCATGCAAATGAAATCGATGACGCCGTCAGGGAGGCATTACTGCGCTTACACGCCGCCGGTGTATTACTATTGAATCAGAGCGTACTGCTCAAACACATCAATGATCAGGTAGACAGCCTTGCGGCATTGAGCCTGAAGCTCTTCGACGCCCAGGTGCAACCTTACTACCTGCATCTATTGGACCGGGTCTCGGGCGCCGCGCATTTTGCAGTGTCGCCTGACCGAGCACGCACACTCCAAACCGCACTGAGCGGTCGCTTACCCGGTTATCTCTTGCCCCGATTCGTGTACGAAGTTGCGGGTGGAACGGCTAAAACGCCCTTGTGAGTACGCAACGCGACGCAGATTTCATTGAGACATTCGTCCAGAATCATCGATAATCTGGACTCTGCGCCCGTCGATGTGTGATTCATATTGAAACAGAGCGCATTAAGCGGGATTATGCTGTGTTGCCGTTCCGTAGTGTTTTGACTGAATGAATCTACACCTGCCCCAATTCACCGCCAGCGCCGACGCCATCGAGCAGTCGCCCAACTCGCTGCGCGCAGTTCGCCGCTGGAAAAGCGAACTACCACTGGTGAATATGGGCGAAACGACGCGCCTGTTCTATCTCACCCTGCGGGTATTGAATCGCCAGGTACTCACCGCGCGTACCCGCTACGAAATCATGGAAGAACTACGCCCAACCGCGCGTATCGTGCTAGAACACCTCGAAAGACACCTGCGCAGTATTTCCCATCCGCTGCGTGGCAAAGTTGCCCAGATCGCCAAGCTCAACGAGGCGCTGCTGCTCGAAATTGCAGTCGGGTACAAACATATTGTGCATGACATCGTCAATCGCGCCGAAAAAGTGGACGCTAAAGTACTCCCCAGCTCGGTGCACCGTGCGATGCGCTTTTTGCAAGGCTCACTCGCGTTGAAGGCCCGAATCTATCAACTGGGCTCACGCAGCGCCTGGCACGACCTGCATCGCCTGCAGGGTTTCGCTGAGCATCAACAGATTGCGCTGAAAGACGTAGACGATGACTTCTACAGCACCATCGACACGTCCACGATCACCGATGTGTACAAACAAACCTGCTTGCTTGCGATGAGCCATCCCCTGCGCCTGCGCACCGGGGAAGCGGAAAAACTGCAGATCTTCTACGAAACGGCCTGCCATCTTGTAGCACTGAAAAAGTCCCTGACGCCCGACGAACACGGTATGGTCCACGTCGTGAGTCTCAAATCCGCGGAACCCCCTGACTACATTCCGCTCGCTAACATTACAACCTTCTCCAATCTGCGCGGTTTCGATCTCACCCGCCTGCTGGGTACTCTGCAGGATATGTGTATGGACGATGCAGAGCACGCCCCGCCACCACAACCCGGCTTTAGCAAGGTCAGGCTTGAAAAGCCGTTGTTACAGCGACTCATCGAAATCTGGACCACGGAAGAAAAGCGCCGTTTCAGCCGAGTCGCCACACACCGTAATATCATTACTGCAGTCGGCCTGAAAAACATTATTGCCGCCATTCACGCGGACATGCACCCAGAAATGGATCCAGAAGAACAGTTCGATATGGGACCGCTGTATACGGAAAACGGCCCGGAACTGAGCTCAGACCCAAGCAGTGCCGTGTATGCGGGGAATCTGCAGGACCAAATGGATTCCGTATATCACGCCGACTTACTGCTCGACGATACGCCTCCATTCGAAGACGAGAGCCAGAAAAAACCACTGCCTCAGAGCTGGCAGGAATGGCAAGTCATCAATACCGGTGCGGGTGGTTACGGGCTCATTTGGAACCGGGATCTCGCGACTGCGGTACAGGTGGGTGAAGTGATCGCGCTACGGGAAAAAGAATATGCGGTCCATCATTGGCGCACCGGAATCGTACGCTGGTTACACAATTCCGAGGAACGTGGCCTGGAGATTGGTGTTCAACTCCTTGCGCCGCGGGCGATCGTGGTCTCCATCGAAACCATAATGAACCGGGGCTATCGGGAAATCCTGCCCATGGATGCGCTGATGCTGCCCGGCCTCAAAACTATCAATCAGCCCCCCAGCCTGATGGTACCAACCGGGGTATTCGATACCGGCGATGTACTCGAAATCGCCATGCTGGGTCGAAAACTGCATATTGAACTCAAAACCACCGGCGAGACCCCCAGTTTTTTCACGCAATTCTTTTACATCTCCTCGCAGGTGAAAAAGCCCGCCAATCCCAAAGAGGAATTCGATGACCTCTGGAGTCGGATTTGAGCGCAAATGGCCTTCCAGACGCAATAACGCTGCGGATGTGTGAACTGGCACAACGCCGATGACGCTAGTGCGATGCTACAAGGACAGTAACTGAAACGGATGCCCTCAACTATGGCTGAGACTCTTCGCGTCATCGTCATCGATGACAACCCTAACCGAGTGTACGACTTGATCAACAGCATCAAGGCATTGGGCTATGTGGTCCGTGGCGAACAGGTGAGCAGTAAGGATGCACTGCATAAGGAATTACTCAAAGCACCGGCAGATTTTATTCTCCAAAACCTGGATTTTCCCGCCGTCACCCTGGATCAGGCCTATCGTGTACTGCGTGGCTTCGACCAACGTCCGGTGTTGATCGCACTGGCCGCTGAAGGGCACTACAAGCCGGCTGAGGTTATGAAGTCCGGAGCCAACGACTTGGTGTACAGCAACGACCTCGAGCATCTGCAACAAGTGGTCAAGCGTAACCTCAAAACCCACCATGAAGGCAAAACGCTAGCGCATATCAAGAGCAACTTTGCTGATCTGGAAAAGCTGTACGCTACGCTAATGGAAAGCTACGAAGCTCCCGTCGCCTATCTGCACGAAGGCATCCATGTGCATGCCAATCGTGCGTATCGGGAGCTGTTTGGGCTCACCTCTTCTGAAAAACTCGAGGGTATTCCCTTGATGGACCTGCTCCCCGAAGCGGAGCAGCAACGTGTCAAATCCTATCTCCAACAACACAAACAAGGCGAAGGCGACCTGCTCGAGCGCGCATTCCATATCGAAATTGATGGTGAGGAATACCAAATCGAGATTGCAGATGTGTTCTACGAATCAGAGCCCTGCCAACAAGTTTTGTTCCGCCACAGTCAGGCGCACGCCGATAACTCACAACTCACCGAGCAGCTCAGCTATCTGGCAATCTACGATATTGCCAGTGGTCTGTATACGCGCAATCACCTGTTCGCCCAATTGGAGCGCGCCATTGGTCGTGCCACCGACACAGGTGAGCAGGCTGCGCTGGTGATGCTGTCGTTAGACAATTACAACGAACTGGCCTCTGGCTTGGGACTGGCGGAAGCCGATCTACTGTATGCAGAAGTGGGCACGGAACTCAAATCCCAGCTGGATCTCGACGACGTGCTGTGTCGCTACGATGCGCAGACCTTCTGTCTGCTCAGTAATCTCCACGAACGCAGTGAGGTTCAGCGGCTGATTCGTCAGCTCATCGACAGTATCAATGCACAATTGTTCGATATCAACGGCAAGCAGGTCCCCTGCCAGCTAAGTGCGGGCTTGGTAATGATTGATGAAAATGCTGGCAGCGAATATCAGTTGATCTCCAGCGCGCTGGAAACTTTACGCAAGGCGAACCTGAAAGGGATTGACTTCGATACCGATGAAACCAACCGCCGCCATAAGCCACAAAAACTGATCGATCAAGAATGGACGGAGCAATTACGCCTGGCGCTCAAAGAAGGGAACTTCCGCCTGTTTTTTCAACCTATTGTCAGACTGGACAATGATCATATCAAGCGCTACAGCGTTTCCATCAAGATTGCGACCCCCGATGGCAGCTTCATCTCGCCAGCCCAGTTTCTCCCCAGCGCAGAACGTACCGGCTATGCCAAGGGCGTCGATCGCTGGGTCATTATGAACGCTTTGCGCCTGCTGGCCAATGCGGCGCGAGAGGATCGACCCACCCTGTATATCAAGCTGACACAGGGGACATTGTATTACGAGGAAGATATCTCCTGGATCAAAAAGAAAATCGAGGAAACACGGATTGCAGGCCAGCAACTCGTTTTCGAAATCAGCACTGCCCTGCTCATCAATCACTTGCAGCAAACACGCTTGCTGGTCGAGGATCTCAGCCCTCTGGGCTGTCGCTTCTGCGTGGATGACTTTGGCACCTCCCTGAATCCCTTTCAGATCCTGCGCCACATCCGGGTCGATTACCTTAAGTTGCATGGCAGCCTGATCGACGAACTCAAACACAGCGACGACACCCGGCAACTGATCATGCATCTCGTGGAACGAGCGCATGAAGAAGGGCTGGAGGTAATTGCGCCACGCATTACAACTGCCGACCAACTCTACGCGCTCAATAATCTCAACATCGATCTCGCGCAAGGCGACTTTCTGCAACGCCCCAGCGAAAGCTTTGATTTCGACTTCCAGTTCGTTGCGTAGCGTTGTAAAGCTGCCTCCGCCTATCGAGGAAGTATCGCAAAACGTCACAGGCAACTTGAGCGCAAGGTGCAACCAGTAAGACGGATCAAATAGATCTGAGTTCTCTCAAGCAGCATGCAACGCATGCCAGCGGACGATGCCGCAAGTTTTTCGCCCCCTCAAAAAAGCAGCGCACTACGTCCCACAAACAAAAAAGCCCCGCTAGCGGGGCTTTTTTCAAGCGTGATTGCTTAACGCATGGCCTGTAAAGCAGCAATGCGTTCTTCCAGTGGAGGATGCGTAGAAAACAACTTACGCATGGCACTGCCTCCTCGAATGCCGAAAGCCGCCATTTCTGCAGGCATGTGCGCTGGCTCATGCACCGATTGTAAGCGACGCAATGCAGCAATCATCTTGTCTCTGCCCGCCAGGCGCGCGCCACCGGCATCCGCACGGAATTCACGCCAACGGGAGAACCACATGACAATGATGCTGGCCAGGAACGACAATAGAATCTGCGCCACGATCTGTCCAACAAAGTAGCCAATACCATGGCCTTCTTCGTTGCGAAACACAGCCTTGTCGATGAAATTGCCAATTACCATGGAGAAAAAGAAGACGAAAGTGTTCACCACACCCTGGATCAAGGTCATCGTTACCATGTCACCGTTGGCGACGTGGCTGATCTCATGCCCAAGCACGGCTTCAACCTCGTCCTGAGTCATGTTCTCCAACAGTCCCGTGGAGACCGCCACCAGGGCATCATTGCGATTCCACCCCGTCGCAAACGCATTGGGATCAGGTGAATGAAAGATCCCGACTTCCGGCATTTTTATGCCTGCCTGCCGGGCTTCCCGCGCGACGGTTTCGACTAACCAGCGCTCGGTGGGATTCGAGGGCTGCTCAATAATTTGCACCCCCATGGAGCGCTTGGCCATGCTTTTAGACAGAAACAGGGAAATCAACGAGCCGGCAAAACCAAAGACCGCCGCATACACGAGCATTTGCCCCTGATTGCCCAACTGGATCCCAAACACACTCGTGAGTATGCTCAGCACGATGCTCAACACCACCATCACTGCGATGTTCGTGGCGAGCAATAAAAGAATTCTTAGCATAGTATCCTCATTTGGTTAAAAATCTCGGTATAGGTTAGGGCCTGCGGCTTAAAGTTCAAGTCTGACCTCTGTTACTAAGACAATGCATGGTGACCTCTCGGGTCGTTACGGTCTGACCTGAGAGCGTTATTGCGCTACTTCGAGCCGTTCCACTTTCTGAAATCCACGGGGCAGCTTTCGCCCTCGTTTGCCGCGTTCTCCGTCGTACTCATCCACTTCCGCTGCACTCATAGTTTTGTGTTTTTTGCCGGCAAATACAGTGAGTTTCTCTCCAGGGCGTACCAAAGCCATCGCTGCCAGGGTCTCCTCGCGGGTTTTGAGCCTGGCCGAGGGAATATTGAGGATTTTGATCCCCTTGCCCTTGGGCATCTGTGGCAGTTCACTGAGAGGGATGACCAACAGATAGCCCGCCGTCGTTGCGGCAGCCAGCCATTGTTCTTCCAGGGATTCGATTTTGAGCGGCGGCATCACCTGCGCGCCTGTGGGCACACTGATTAATGCTTTTCCCGATTTGTTGCGTGTCAGCATGTCTTGCAGTCTGCAAATAAATCCATACCCAAAATCTGTCGCCATTAGATAGAGATCGTCGGGATGCCCCATCAACATCGCAACAAACTGCGCGCCCTCCCTGGGATTGATTCGCCTACTGAGCGGCTCGCCCTGACCACGCGCGGAGGGTAGATCATGTGCAGTGACGTTATAACAGCGCCCTGTGGAGTCGAGAATAATGACAGGCTGGTTGCTACGTCCGCGGACCGCCGCCTGGAACCCATCGCCGGCCTTGTAATTCAGGCCCTGCGGATCAACCTCATGGCCCTTGGCCGCGCGAATCCAGCCCTGTTTTGAAAGAATGACAGTGACAGGTTCTGCGGGGAGTAAGGCATGCGGATTCAGCGCCTGGGCCGGTTGGCGATCGACGAGAGGAGAACGCCGCGCGTCCCCGTACTCTTTGGCATCGGCTTGTATTTCCTTTTTCAGTAAACGCTTGAGACGCTGCTCAGAACCCAGTACGCGTTCCAGCTCGTCGCGCTCTTTGGCCAACTCAGCCTGCTCTGCGCGAATCTTCATTTCCTCGAGTCGCGCTAGTTGGCGTAAGCGGGTATCGAGCACATAATCGGCCTGCGTCTCACTCAAGCCAAAACGCGCCATCAACACCGGCCGGGGCTCATCCTCGCTGCGAATTATGCGGATGACCTCGTCGATGTTCAAAAACGCGATCAACAACCCTTCCAACAAATGCAGACGCTCGAGCACTTTGTCCAGACGCCATTGTAAGCGCCGCCGCACGGTCTCTCTTCGAAAAGCCAGCCACTCGCTCAACAGCGACTGCAGCGTCTTGACCGCCGGGCGTCCATTGAGCCCGATCATATTGAGATTGACGCGATAACTGCTTTCCAGGTCCGTCGTGGCAAACAAATGCGACATGAGTGCCTCGCGATCCACGCGATTCGATTTGGGCGTGATAACCAGACGAGTCGGTTGCTCATGATCGGACTCATCCCGCAAGTCTTCGACCATGGGCAGTTTTTTGGCCTGCATCTGCTGCGCAATCTGTTCCAACACCTTGGAGCCGGAGACACGATAAGGTAAAGCCGTAACAATAATATCCTGCCCTTCCTGCTCCCAGCGCGCGCGCATGCGCACCGCGCCATGTCCCCGCTCGTACAGCAACTCAAGTTCTTCGCGCGGTGTGATGATCTCGGCATCGGTGGGAAAATCCGGACCCGGTACAAATTCGCACAGCTCAGCAACCGTGGCCTTTGGATGATCCAAAAGGTGAATGCAGGCGGCCGCCACCTCCCGCAGATTGTGTGGCGGTATATCAGTCGCCATGCCAACGGCGATCCCGGTGCTGCCATTGAGCAACACATTGGGCAGACGCGCAGGCAACAATGCGGGTTCGCGCAGCGTACCATCGAAATTGGGCACCCAGTCCACAGTGCCCTGCCCTACCTCACTGAGCAAGATCTTCGCATAGGGCGCCAGGCGAGATTCCGTATAGCGCATTGCGGCGAACGATTTTGGATCGTCCGGGGATCCCCAATTCCCCTGCCCATCGACGATGGGATAGCGGTAGGAAAAAGGCTGGGCCATGAGCACCATTGCTTCATAACAGGCCGAATCGCCATGCGGATGATATTTACCCAGCACATCGCCAACAGTGCGGGCAGATTTCTTGTGTTTGGAGGCAGCAGAAAGCCCCAGCTCCGACATGGCATAGACGATTCGCCGCTGCACTGGCTTGAGCCCATCGCCGATATGGGGCAACGCACGATCCATTATGACGTACATCGAATAATCGAGGTACGCCTTTTCAGTAAAGGTCTTCAATGGCAATTGCTCTACGCCATCGAAGCTCAAATTGAGGTGATCACTCATACCTATCCATTTCATTTGTGAATCGCAAGGCAATCACCCTGACCAATGCGGGTCGATGTAACCCGCAGACAGAGAGTCCACTTGCCCACTCAACGAGCCAGTCGACAGGGGTGATTTAAGGAAGCGCTGATCAATTCGTAACACGACATCTTGCGGCGCGAAATCGCCCACTTCTAAGCGGCGGGTCTTCGCAATAGCCAGCAATTGCGTGCGATCCGCGCCTTGAACTGGGCGATTTTTCACCACAATCTGCTCGGCCAGAATTAATCAGGGCGTAACGACTCAGCGTGTTTAGATTTTGGTACCTATCAAGGCATTTTCGCACGGAGAATGTGAGCATATAGTTAATAGGTGACCATTCGAGTACGAAAATAACACCGAGATGTGGCAAAAGATGAATACGCTGAATAGTTACATCAGAGCTTCCCTAACGCGATCAGGTCAACAACAAAGCGGACCTTCTACCAGAATGGCGCACAGAATGAAACATCAGCGCGGAAGCACCATGACGATTTGTGGACGAAACAACCGCCTGCCTCCACTACTCAGTCTGCTGGGAATATAACAACTCGGCAAGTTCTCAAAAAATGAAGTCACTGCGCAGATTGCCCCTGAAATACGTCGGATCAAGGGCCGCGCCGCGCAGGTAATGGTCATTGCATTGCCCAGCGGCGCCTAGCTGCCTTGCCGCACACCTGCAGGCGACGGCTGAACACATGCCATTTTTAGTGCCGGTTAGTAATCTAGTACACCGACAAGTCCAAACTGTCTATATCAGCGCAAACCCACGCGTTCAGAACAAGGCATTGTTGCGAAGCCATGGTTGTTCCATGTCGA
>JANTGD010000003.1 GCA_024763135.1 Thiotrichales bacterium
CATGCACAGAGAGACCGCTATGGCCTGGTAGAGATAGTTGCGCATGACGATGAACGCAGTCTGCATTTTGGGAGTTCGATCGAGCAGGCGAGAATCCGCAAGGGCGCGCCCGATCCTCTGTTTCACTACGCGCGTTGGCTGACGTTCACCGCCGCATTGAGGCATCGCGCCGATACTGCGCTGTTGCTGGGGTTGGGCGCGGGCAGCGTGGCCCGATCGCTCTGGCAGCGCTCGGCCACTCTGCAGCTGGATGCGGTAGAGTTGCGGGAGGCGGTCGTCGAGGCTGCTTACACATGGTTTGAGTTGCCCATCGATTCCCGGCTGGAAGTCTATGTGGCCGATGCGGGGCATTTTGTAACAGTGATGGATAGGCAGTACGACTTGCTGATCGTCGACCTCTACGATGCCCGGGGGGAAATTGAATTGCTTTTGGAGCGGGATTTTCTTTGCGCCTGTCGTGATCGATTGGCACCGGGTGGAGTGCTGGGGATCAATCTCTGGCGCGTGAGTCCGCAGCGCTTCGAGCGTTCCTTAACGTTACTGCGCAGCGTTTTCGATTCGCAACTCCTCTGTGTCGATGCCGATGAAGCCAATACAGTCGTGTTTGCTTTCAAGGGACGGCGACCCACACCTGAGGCGCTGGCTCGGCGAGCCCGGGTGCGCCGCTGGGCGAGTGCCCTGGATCTGGATACTGGCGGTCTTTTGCAGTCCTACGCGATAAAGTGAGACCTGCAACAAGGAACGCGATAAGCGGTGTCACTATACTGCTGATCAGATGCTCTGGCACAGATTGCTACTTGGCTCCATTCGGGTTTTTGTTGCCAACCAGATCTTCACATTGGGTATAGATTCAGGCGTCGGGACTGTAATTGTGTTGGGTCTTCGTCGCCGTGGGCTCCAGGTCGATTGACCATTGTTTTGCAGGCATATTGAGAGTCTCCCGGCATATCTTTTACCGCCCACCGAGCCCGTCTGTGTCAGCGCATCTTCTCTTCCTTTGGCTTGTCTTAGTCTCTGCTGTGCAGTCTCAGGTGTTCGTTCCCTCTGGCAGTATCACCCACAGCTCTCCGTCGTCCAGCGTTACCCCATAGGTCTGTAGCGGAATGGTCGCCGGCTCTACCACTGCTTCACCCGTCTTTACATTAAACATGCCACCATGCAGTGAGCATTGCACGCGTTCGCCTTTAAGGCAGCCCAGATATAGGGAAGAATCTTCATGGGTACAGGTATCGTCAACGGCGTAGTATTCCCCGTCCACATTGGCAACGAGAATCGCAACCCCCGGTTGTTTGATACGCAATGTTTTACCTGGCTTAAGGGCGTCTGCTGGGCCTGCGGAGATGCGATGTGCGCACATGGGTTCGATCCTGTTCCGAAAAGCCCGTCGTTATACCAAACCCAAGCCAGCGGTACCAATATCCCTACAAGCCTCTGTCCGAGAATAGACCTCGTAGCGAGGGGGCGATTTTGAGTCCGTTATTTTGCTCATAGTGGGTGATAGTTACGCCTATTCATCGAATTTGGGCGGAAATATGGGCCAAAAGGGCATTCCAGTCATAGACCATCAATTCTTGGACAGGCTTCTGGGTATTGTTCATTCTGGTATTCTTAAGATGAAATAGTCTTGGTCTTGTTATGCCGTTGCAACCCGAACAGTTCCTGCCAATTGCTCAGGCCCATCGCCTGATGATCCCTTGTGCGCAGGCGTTAGCCGAACCGCTTTACCGCGAGTACCTGCAAGCACGCGATCGACCCGATACCCACAGAAGTCACTATTTCGAGGGTCGTTTCGAAAATATTTATATCGATCGCCAGGCACTGCCAGCTTTGTCTCCCCTATTGGCGTTGGCAACTGAGGCGGCTGCGCTCCTGTGTCCGGCGTCGCCACCGTTGCAGGTGGGGTATTGGTTCAACGAAATGGCACCGGGGCAGCGCACCCTTATGCACACTCATGATGAAGCGGAGGAATGTTTGTCGGCGGTTTACTATGTCCGGGTTCCACCGGAATCCGGGCGTTTTTTGCTCGGGTCGGGTCGTGGTCAGCGCAAGATCGAACCGATGACCGGTAGCCTGTTGTTTTTTCCGCCCACGCTTCTGCATGGGGTCGAAACCAATCGTTCAACGCAGACACGCCTGTCGCTCGCTATGAATTTTGGCCCCCGCCATGCGTGAAGTTGTCGTTTTGGTGCATGGGATTTGGATGACCGGCGCTGAATTGATGCTGTTACGCCTGCATTTGCGTAGTGCGGGGTTTCGCGTCGTCCTATTCCATTATCACAGCCTGCTGCGCACACCTCACCAGAATGCTCAGCGATTGCACCACTGCCTGGATAACATCGATGCAGACCTGGTTCATCTTGTTGCGCACAGTCTCGGTGGCATTGTGGTGACGCACTTATTCAACGATTTTCCGCTGCAAAAGCCCGGACGCGTGGTGCTGATTGGGACGCCGCTGCATGGCAGCGCCGTGGCGCGGGCCTATGCACGCTTCTGGCCGACGCGATTATTGCTGGGACGGAGCGTTCAACAAGGGCTGCTCGGCGGCGCACCACGCTGGAAAGGCCAACGGGATTTGGCCATGATCGCGGGGAATCGTGGTGTGGGGATTGGTATGCTGACCTTTGGCGCTTTACCCGCGCCCAATGATGGCACCGTCGCAGTGGTGGAAACTGACAGCCCGGAGGTAAGCCAGCATCTGGTGGTCCCTTATAGCCACTTTGGAATGCTGTTTGCGCGGCCCGTTGCGCAGGCTGTGGTGGCATTTCTGCGCACCGGACGCTTTGACGACGCACTGTAAAAGTAGGTGGGCCGATGTCCTGTGTGCAAACGCTTTTGTCCCAGCGGTTGGCCTACGTGGCAACGAATTAGACGGGCATGCAGAGTTGCCGCTGTTTCCTATGTTAAACTGCTGCTATTTTACTTGGAGAGCTGACGGTATGGCTGGACATAGTAAATGGGCCAATATCAAACATAAGAAAGCCGCGAATGACAAGAAGCGTGGCAAGATCTGGACAAAGCTGATTCGCGAAATCACGGTCGCGGCGAAGGAGGGAAAGACGTCCGATCCCGCCGCGCACCCCCGTTTACGCCTTGCAGTGGACAAAGCACTCGCGGCAAATATGCCGAAGGATACGATCGAAAAAGCCTGTAAGCGTGGCGCGGGTGAAACCGAAGGCGTGAACTATGAAGAAGTCCGCTATGAAGGTTACGGGCCTTCAGGCGTGGCTATTATGGTGGATTGCCTCACGGATAACCGCAATCGTACGGTTTCCGAAGTGCGCCATGTGTTTACCAAGTTGGGTGGTAATCTGGGTACCGATGGTTCCGTTGCCTACATGTTCAATAAAACCGGCATTCTGAGTTTTGCCCCGGGTACGGACGAGTATCAGATTATGGAGGCGGCATTGGAAGCCGGGGCCGAAGATGTTGTCGCCAACGACGATGGGTCGGTCGATGTGCTGACCAGCCCTGAGAGTTTTCAGGACGTCAAGGCGGCTCTCGAAGCCGCTGGACTCAAACCGGAATCGGCAGAGGTCACTATGCGGGCCGATACATTGACCGCCCTGGACAAGGAAACCGGGGAAAAGGTGCTGCGCATGATCGACATGCTCGAAGATCTGGACGATGTTCAGGAGGTCTATTCGAATGCGGATATCCCGGATGAGGTTTTGGAGGCTGCAGGTTAAGTGACTTGGGGGGGAGCGCGCACGAGTCGCGATGCGCAACAATTACCAGGGAGGGTTGCATGAGAATTTTAGGGATCGATCCCGGTTCCCGATTGACGGGGTTTGGCGTAATCGACAGTGATGGCCGGCAGAGTCGCTATGTCGCCAGCGGTGCCATCAAGGTCGAGGGCGCGGATCTTGCGCAAAAGCTGGGATTGATCTTCACGCAGGTACAGCAGGTGATCATGGATTATGCCCCGACTGAAATGGCCATTGAAAAGGTCTTTGTCTCCCGCAGCGCCGATTCTGCGTTGAAGCTGGGTCAGGCGCGTGGTGCAGCCATCTGCGCCGGAGTGCTGCAGACACTTCCCGTCGCCGAATATACACCGCGAGGTATCAAGCAAGCTGTTGTCGGTCAGGGTGGCGCAAGCAAAGAGCAGGTGCAGCATATGGTTAAGATGTTGCTGAATTTGCAAGGTCGTTTGCAGGCAGATGCGGCCGACGCGCTGGCCGTAGCGCTGTGTCATGCGCATACCAGCGTGACGCAGAAGCGCTTGCGGGCCGGGGTCTCACCATGATTGGCAGGCTGCGCGGGCGCTTGGTGCAGAAACGCCCCCCTGAGCTATTGATCGAGGTCAATGGGTTGGGTTATGAAGTCCTCGCGCCCATGTCGACGCTGTTCGATTTGCCCGCGCTGGGTGAAGAAGTCACGCTAGTGACACATTTTCATGTGCGTGACGACGCTCAGGTGTTGTATGGCTTTTTAACCGAGGCCGAGCGGAGTCTGTTTCGCGGGCTGATCAAGGTCAATGGCGTGGGTGCCAAGATGGCGCTGGCGGTACTCTCGGGTATGAATCCCATGGAATTCAGCAGTTGCGTGCGCAATGGCGATCAAGCCGCTTTGACGCGTGTGCCGGGAATCGGAAAAAAAACAGCGGAGCGTCTGATCATTGAAATGCGCGATCGTCTGGACCTAGACGCCTTGGATGCGCCTAGCGATACGCTGGTGGCGCCGGCCACGGAAGAAGATCCGGCCAGCGAGGCGACCCAGGCGCTGGTTGCGCTGGGCTATAAACCCCAGGATGCCACGCGCATGATTCGTACGGTCGCGCAACCCGGTCTCAACAGTGAAGCGCTGATCCGTCTGGCACTGAAGGGGGCGCTGTGAATCGCGATGCCGTTTTCGATGCCCATGCGGCTGGGGATGAATTGGTGCTTGAGCAAAGCATTCGTCCCAAATTACTGAAAGACTACGTCGGACAGCCTGTGGTGCGCGAGCAAATGGAAATATTTATTGGTGCTGCGCGCCAACGCCACGAGGCCCTGGACCATGTGTTGATCTTTGGACCGCCGGGTCTGGGAAAGACCACCTTGTCGCATATTATTGCTCACGAAATGCAGGCCAGCCTGCGCCAGACCTCGGGGCCTGTTCTGGAAAAGGCCGGTGATCTGGCCGCAATCCTAACCAATCTAGAACAAGGCGACGTGCTGTTTGTGGATGAAATTCACCGCCTCAGCCCCGTGGTGGAAGAGATCCTGTATCCCGCCATGGAGGATTTTCAACTGGATATTATGATTGGTGAGGGGCCCGCCGCGCGTTCGATCAAGCTGGATCTGCCCCCCTTTACGCTCGTGGGCGCCACGACACGCGCCGGTTTGCTTACCTCGCCGCTGCGTGATCGCTTTGGTATTGTGCAGCGTCTGGAGTTTTATAGCCGTGAGGATCTGGCCTCGATCGTGACGCGTTCGGCGGTGATTCTGGGGGTGAGTATCGACACGCAGGGCGCACAGGAAATTGCCAAGCGCTCACGTGGTACACCGCGCATTGCCAACCGCTTACTGAGACGAGTGCGTGACTATGCCGAAGTGCGTCATGATGGGCATATCGATGCCGTAATAGCTGGTGCAGCGCTCGATCTGCTGAATGTGGATGTCCACGGGTTTGATGGTATGGATCGACGACTCTTGCTGGCGATCATTGAAAAATTCGACGGTGGGCCGGTGGGCGTGGATTCGCTGTCGGCCGCAATCGGCGAGGAACGCGGCACGATCGAGGACGTCATTGAGCCATTTCTCATTCAGCAGGGTTTTATGATGCGCACACCGCGAGGGCGTGTGGCGACTCGGACTGCCTACCAGCATTTTGGCCTGCGCCTACCGGAATCGAGCACTGAGTCCTCTCCTGAACGTGATTTATTCGGCGAATCCGGGTAGATTGTGCGCTTTGGAGCGAATTGTTGCTTAGATGGACCAAGTGTCGACTTGGCCGGTGCGGGTTTACTATGAGGATACCGATGCCGGCGGCGTGGTGTACTACGCAAATTACCTCAAATTCATGGAACGAGCCCGCACCGAATTTTTGCGCGGGCTGGGCTATGAGCAGGATCGGTTAGCCGCTGACGAGGGCGTTCTGTTTGTCGTCAGGCATGTCGAGATAGACTATCATTTACCGGCTCGTTTCAATCAGTTACTTCAAATTGTAACCCGTGTTGTGGAAACTGGCCGCGCCCGGCTAGTGTTCGAGCAGCATATTAATTACCAGGATCGGTGTCTGACGCAAGCCAAGGTCACCATCGCCTGTATTGATGCTGGCCGCTTCAGGCCACGGGCCATCCCTGAATCTATGCGTAAGGAACTACAACGTGTCTGTTGATCTCTCGATACTGAGCCTGGTGATGGAAGCCAGCCTGGTCGTCAAAGTAGTCATGGCGATTTTGTTATTCGCCTCGATGGCTTCTTGGACCGTTATTGTCATCAAATGGCGAATCATTGGCCGCGCAAAACAGCAAGCTGAAGACTTTGAGGAAAAATTTTGGTCGGGAGGTGAGTTGGAAAAGCTCTACGACGGCATTACGCGCCAGCCCGAAGTATCCGGAATGGAGAACATCTTCGCCTCAGGTTTCAAGGAATACCTGCGTCAACTGCGCTCCAAGACCCCCTCACATATCGGCCAGCTGGAAATGATCACCCGCTCAATGCGCGTGGCCACCGCGCGTGAAGTGGATGCCTTGGAAAGCTCGCTGGCATTTTTGGCCACGGTAGGCTCCACGAGTCCTTATATCGGGCTATTTGGTACGGTTTGGGGCATTATGAATTCCTTTCGCGCCTTGGGGGATGCGCAACTCAACACCCTGTCGGCTGTTGCGCCGGGCATAGCCGAAGCGCTGATTGCAACCGCCATCGGCTTGTTTGCCGCCATTCCCGCAGTGATTGCCTATAACCGCTATTCCGACGATGTGGAGCGTCTGATCACGCGGTACGATAATTTCGTTGAGGAATTCATTACCTTGCTGCAGCGTCACGCTACACGAAAGTCCTAAGCGTATGTCTTACCATCGTCGCAATAAACGCAAACCCATGGCGCAGATCAACGTGGTGCCCTATATCGACGTCATGTTGGTGTTATTGGTCATTTTTATGGTGACCGCACCCATGATGCAAACTGGTGTGGAGATCGATCTGCCCAATGCCAGCGCCAAACCTGTAGACGACGAACCGACCGAGCAATTGGTGGTTTCCATTGATCGGGAGGGCCAGTTTCATATTGATGCCGATGGCCCGAATGCTCCGCCCGTTGCGGATGAAATCGAATTAGCCAATCGTGTGGCGTCCATGCTCCAGGAGCATAAAAATAAACAGGTTTATGTGCGTGGGGACGAAGCCGTTGATTACGGGCGAGTGGTATTGGCGATGACAGCCATTCAGGCAGCCGGTGCCACCGGAATTGGCTTGATCACCGAACCACCCAAAGGGCAGCAGGCCAGGTAAGCGCATTATGTGGGAGACCATCAGGCAGCACCCCAAATCGGTTTTGGTTGCCGTTTTAATTCATCTTTTTCTGCTAGCGTTCTTTGTCATCAAATTCGACTGGCATCGCGAGGTGGCGGCCCCGGCGCAGCCAATCCAGGCAACTGTGGTGAGTGATCCCAAGGCCATTGAGCAATTGCGAGAGCAGCTTCAACCCGAGCCTGAACCCCCGCCTCCCGATCTGCAGGCCATTGAGGCTGAAAAGCAGGCCGAAGCCGAGCGCCAACAAGCAGCAGAAAGGCAGCGTGAAGAGGCACGCAAACGTGAGGAAGCCGAACGACAATTAGCATTGCAGAAAAAACAGGAAGAAGCGCAGCGGCAATTGGAGTTGCAGCGTCAGCAGGAAGCCGAACAGCGTCGTGAAGAGGAACTTAAACGCCAACAGCAAGCGGCAGAAAAAAAACGCCAGGCCGAACTTGAAAAGCAGAAAGCCGAAGCAGAGAAGCGTCGCCAAGCGGAACTGGAGAAGAAAAAACGTGAAGAAGAAGCCAAACGGCGTAAGGCAGAGGAAGAACGCAAGCGTAAACTAGCCGAGAAAAAACGCCGTGAAGCCGAGCAAAAGAAGATCCGGGAGGCAGAAAAAAAGGCCGAGGCCGAGCGGCGCGCGCAGATGATTGCCCAAGAGCAGGCGGCGCTTGAGCAGGCAAGATTCGCCGGGCTAAAAAATCAGTATATTGCTGCAATTAAAAGCCGCGTGGAAAGTAAATGGTTTCGACCACCCGGAGAGGAAGCCGTGAAATGCGTGGTGCAAGTCAAGCAGGCGCCCACGGGCATTGTGTTGGATGTGCGTGTGCAGCAATCTGCAAGTTGCAGTGCAGCCATGGCGGAATCAGTAAAAAAAGCGGTTGAGCGGGCTGATCCATTGCCCCGCGCGCCCGATCCCCGAGTATTTGAGCGGGATCTTCGCTTTATTTTTGAACCACAGTAAGAAGGGAACAGCTCATGAGGAGTTTCAAGACAATCACGCTGATACTGTTGTGGCTCGCGGTGCTACCCGCCCAGGCTGCTTTGGAAATCAGAATTACCCAGGGGGCCGCCAATGCCATGCCGATTGCGATTGCGCCCTTTGCGTTTACAGGTGCTGCACAGCCCCGCGAGCAGGTGGATGAAATCGTGATGGCAGATCTCGGTCGTAGCGGTCGTTTTAAGCCCGTACCGAGAGACCGTTTTGCGCAACCGAATATGGGGCCTGGCAATATTGAGTTCTTCCGCTGGCGTGACCGCAATGTGCCCTATCTGGTCGTGGGCCAAGTGTTGGAAAATGGCACGGACTATGTAGTAGAGTTTCAGTTGTTCGATTCGGCCAGCGGCCAGCAAATGGCAGGCTATCGCGTGCCGGCAAAAGCCAGTGGCCTGCGTATGGCAGCGCATCAAGTTGCCGACCTCATCTACGAAAAAGTGATTGGGGTGCGCGGCGCGTTCAATACACGGATTGCCTATATCACCTCTTCACCCGGCAGTTATAAGCTCGAAGTGGCGGATTCAGATGGTTACAATGCGCACACGATTCTAAATTCCGACAGTCCACTGATGTCGCCGGATTGGTCTCCCGATGCGCGCAAAATTGCTTATGTTTCTTTCGAAAACAACCGCTCGAGTATCTATGTGCAGGATGTGATTACCGGGCAGCGTCAACGCGTTTCCAGCCATCGCGGGATTAACGGCGCTCCGGCATTTTCACCAGACGGTTCGCGACTGGCGCTCACCTTGTCAGAATCGGGTTATCCGCAAATCTACGTTTTGGAACTCAGCAGTGGCAAACTCAAGCGTTTGACCAATGATCGCGCCATTAATACTGAACCTGCCTGGATGCCAGATGGGAAACGCATTGTATTCACCTCGAATCGCACCGGAAAACCGCAGCTCTATCAGGTCTCTGCCCAGGGAGGTGCTGCGCGTCGCCTGACCTATGAGGGAGAGTATAATTCCGCAGCGTCGGTGGCACCTGACGGTACAAAAATAGCATTGGTCAATGGCGATGGCGGGCGATTTCGCATTGGTATTTTTGACCTGGAAAGCGGAGAGCTGCGGATCGTTACCAACGGTACCTTGGACGAATCACCCAGTTTCGCGCCGAATGGCAGTATGGTGATCTACGCGACTAAAGAAGGCGGGCACGACGTGCTTGCCGCAGTGAGTGAAGACGGGAGTGTGCGCCAGAGCCTCGTTTTACGCGGTGGCGAAGTGCGGGAACCCGATTGGTCGCCGTTTCTCAATTAATTGGCTGCCCAAATAAACATTGGAGGGTGCGGAACCCTTTGTCGGATGTTGGCGCGAGGAAATGTGTGGAATTGCGAAGCGGATCGCGTGGGTTACTCGTTTTTTACATACTTTAACATCTGTCACGCGATATAGTCGGCTTTTTTTAAATGCTAAAAATCCCGCGCATCCAGGGGTTCACTTTGGATTGGCTTGGTCATTGAGTATTGGGAGCGACAGCGCGCGCTACGATAATCAGCGCGTCAATGGGTTTTTTGGGTGCGATGGACTGCTTGATGCGCAGACCAAGATGGTCGAGGGTGTTGATGCATTGAGACTGATCGAAACAGCAAGTGACTATTTTATATGGAGTTGAAATGACGATACGTAGTGTAGTGATAATGATCGTAGTGGCGCTTTTCCTTGGCGGTTGTGCGGGGAATAAAAAAGTGACCAAGCCAGAAATCGAGCGCGGCGCGCCCGAGCCTCCGAGCAGCGCTCAAACCAGCGGGGCAGGAATGGGCAGCGGCACTGCGACTGAAATGCAGGGCGCCATGGATCCGTTTGAAGATCCCAATAATCCCTTGTCACAACGTGTGATTTACTTTGACTACAACAGCAGTGACGTCAAAGATATCGATATTGTCAATGCACACGCCCAGTATCTTGCCGATCATCCTCAAGCACGTGTGCGTCTTGAAGGGCACGCGGATGAACGCGGTTCGCGGGAATACAATGTGGCACTGTCCGAACGGCGCGCATTGGCAGTCAAAGAACTGATGATGTTCCGTGGCGTTAGGCCCAATCAGATCACAATTATTGCTTATGGAGAAGAACGTCCTGTGGTCTATGGGCATGACGAGGCGTCGTACCGGGAGAATCGCCGCGTAGAGATTGTCTATGAAGCCAAATAAAAAGCGCCTGAGTCTTTGGGTCGGTATGGTGCTGCTGGTGGCCAGTGCCGCCGCCAGTGCGCGCATGAACAAGGAAGAGGCCGCGCGTTTTGCGTCTATGGAGCAGCAGGTTGCGCAGATGCAGGCGCGCCTGGAGCGCGCCGAAAGGCAGGCGGAGAATCTGCAGCAGATGTATATGCAGATCCAGCGGCTCGATGAGCGGAATCGGATGTTGCAAGGTCGGGTCGAAGAACTCGAACACCGTCTTCAGCAAACCAACCAACATCAACGGGAACTGTATCTGGACATGGATCAGCGTCTGCAGCGATTCGAGGCCGGCGGGATGACGCCCGGGTTCGGCGCGGGTGTGTCAGGTGCTGCAGAGACAGGTACAGGTATGACGGAGCAACCTGCGGGAGAGGGGGGCGTGGCGCAAAACACTGTAGCGCCCACCGGACTCGATGAGCAGACGGCCTACAGCCGCGCATTCGAGCAGCTCAAAGCAGGTCAGTATCCAGAAGCGATCGCGAGCTTTCGGGCCTTTTTGGAAACTTTCCCATCGAGCCCCCTGGCGGGAAATGCGCAGTATTGGCTGGGAGAAGCCCACTATGGCGATGGTAATTTCAAGCAGGCGATCGTGGAGTTTGACCGGGTGCGAAAAAACTATCCTGATTCAAGCAAAGTACCGGACGCCGGATTGAAGCTCGCGTACAGTTATTATGCGCTGCGCCAATGGAAAAAAGCCCGTAATATTCTGCGCGCACTCAAACAGGATTACCCCAACTCAGACGTTGCAAAACTCGCCGATGATCGTCTTCGGCGCATGAAGTTGGAAGGGCACTGAATATCACTGCTAGGTTGAATTTTGACTGCAGTTGACGCCCCCTCGACGCGGCTGAGGATCACCGAGATCTTCCAATCCCTGCAAGGCGAGTCTCGTACGGTCGGTTTGCCTACGGTCTTTGTGCGCTTAACCGGTTGCCCCTTGCGCTGCGACTATTGTGACTCTGAGTATGCGTTTACCGGCGGACAATGGATGACGCTCGATGAAGTGCTCAGTGAGGTAGCACGCTACCCCGCACGTCATGTCACAGTCACCGGCGGCGAGCCGCTGGCGCAACGCGGATGCCTGGACTTATTGCGCCATTTGCTGGATCAGGGGCGTCTGGTCTCGCTCGAAACCAGCGGGGCACTGGATATTTCAGCGGTCGATGCGCGGGCCGTGAAAGTGCTTGATATTAAAACGCCGGATTCCGGTGAGGTCGAACGTAATCGCTGGGAAAATCTGGCCTGGCTCAGCCCGTTGGATCAGATTAAATTCGTCCTGTGCAGCCGCGCTGATTACGAATGGGCGCGCGACTGCATTCATACGCGCGACCTGACGACTGTCGCCGAAGTGCTGCTTTCCCCTTGTTATGGCCGCCTGTCACCCACAGAATTAGCCGAATGGATACTGCAAGATGGCTTGCAGGTCCGTTTTCAGCTGCAACTGCATAAAGTGCTGTGGGGAGATGAACCGGGAAGATGACGAAAAAAGCAGTCGTATTGTTATCGGGTGGCATGGATTCAGCCACCACCTTGGCCATTGCGAAACACGCAGGATTTGATTGTTACGCGCTGAGTTTTCGTTATGGACAGCGACATAGCGCAGAATTGCACGCGGCTGCGCGAATCGCGGCGCAACAACAGGTGGCGGCGCACCGAATAATCGATCTCGATCTCGCGGGCATCGGCGGCTCTGCCTTGACCGATCCCAGTATTGCCGTCCCGGAATCGCCCTCCGAGGGGATTCCCGTGACCTATGTGCCCGCTCGTAATACTGTCTTCCTTTCCATCGCCCTGGCGTGGGCCGAAGTATTATCCGCTCAGCATATCTTTATTGGCGTCAATGCTGTGGACTATTCAGGGTATCCGGATTGTCGGCCCGAGTTTATTTCTGCATTCGAACGAATGGCCAATCTTGCAACCAAGGCAGGGATCGAAGGACAGCACTTAACCATTGAAACACCGCTCATTCAAATGCGTAAAGCGGATATTATTAAAACCGGGATTGCGTTGGGCGTTGACTACAGCCAGACAGTGACCTGTTACCAGGCAGACGAAAGCGGTCGCGCCTGTGGTCGCTGTGATGCCTGCCGCTTACGTGCTGAAGGGTTTGCGCTGGCGGGTGCTCCCGATACCACGCGCTACGCCACCTCTGAACCAGACAGCACAGACCGTTAGTGTTGTGTTTTTTCATACAAAGCCACGATTAAGAAAGCCAGTCTATCCGTAAGTGCAGGGCGCAGCGCGTGGGGAAGGGTGGTGCCCGTGTCTGGGGAAGTCCCGGGGCACGCGGGGGCCGCTTAACTGATAGGCAGGTCGTATACTTCGGTTCCTTAATTCATACAGACTAAGAGGCTTGCAATGAGTTTGTTAATGCAGGTGTTACTGGCGGGTTTTGTGATTACGCTGGTCATGGGTGCGGTTGCAGTAAAAACCAACTTCTGCACCATGGGCGCCGTCTCAGATGCCGTCAATATTGGGGATACTGGGCGTCTGCGCGCGTGGATCTTTGCCGCGGCGGTTGCCATCCTTGGCGTTATGGGATTGCAAGTTGCCGGTTTGAGTGATTTTTCGATCACCGCTGATGGGGGTTCGGCTATTCCACCCTATCGCACGGCCATGTTTGCTTGGCCACGCTACATCCTGGGAGGGCTATTGTTCGGTATTGGCATGACCTTGGGCTCGGGTTGCGGAAACAAGACACTATTACGCGTTGGAGGAGGGAATTTAAAATCTCTGTTCGTTCTCGCAGCCATGGGGTTTGGCGCGTATTTGATGATTTTTACCAATTTCAGCGCCACGGTGTTTATGAGCTGGATGTCACCGTTGTTTGTGGACCTGAGTGCGTTTGGCATTGCGGACCAGAGCTTGCACACACTGATTGGTAGCAGTTTTGGCATCGCATCGGCGAATCTGGAATATATGCTCGCTGCGGCTTTAGGACTCGCCCTGATTGCCTGGGCGCTTGCCAGCCGGGATTTTAGAAACAGCTTCGACAATATACTGGGTGGATTCGTGGTTGGACTTGCCGTGGTGGCTGCGTGGTATGTCACCACCGGCCCATTGGGAGCCGCTCTGCTGGAAGAAGTGGAATTCATGGACGAGCGCCCCTTGGCGGTTGGTGCCCAGTCATTGACCTTCGTACAACCCAGCGGTCAGTTCATCAACTGGATCAAACAGGGCGGCGACAGCAACTTGCTCACTTTCGCTATGTTTGCAGGCGCAGGAGCAATTGTTGGGGCATTTCTTTACTCGGTCATCGCGCGCAAATTCAAGTTTGAATGGTTTACCGGCATACGAGATTTCACCAATCACATCATTGGGGGATTTCTCATGGGAATCGGTGGTGTACTCGGTATGGGCTGTACCATTGGTCAGGGCGTCACCGGCGTCTCCACCCTGGCGCTTGGCTCCTTTATCACCATGCTATCCATCATGTTGGGGAGTGCGCTGACCATGAAAGTGCAACTTTATAAAATGGTGTACGAAGAAGAAGCCAGCTTTGGAAAAGCGTTGCTCACCGGTTTGGCCGATCTACATTTACTACCCAATAAATTGCGTCGGCTCGATGCAGTTTGAGCCTTGCCGTTAAGATCGGATACAGGTGGATAAAAGGAAGTTTTGCGCAGGTTTTCATGGGCCTGCGCAACCTTAAGCCTGGCCGCATAAAGCACTTGTCATTCTCGTCACAACGTGTATCATTACGCCCTCTTTACGGAACGGGTCGTTAGCTCAGCCGGTAGAGCACCGCACTTTTAATGCGATGGTCGAGCGTTCGAATCGCTCACGACCCACCATCTTTTTCAAAGGGTTACGGCGATTAAATTTTTTTCAGCCGTTTCCAGTGTGGCCTGAATGTGGCTACAAAGCCGATCCAACGGCGGTTTTCCTCTAAGATTTCCACTGCTGCCTGAACGTTGTGGCGACCCATCCGCAGCAAGCGATTGATCGATGCCGGTGATTCGCTTTCGGCATAAGCCAAAAGCTAGGAAGTTCAAGCCTCATTCGCAACCAGAGCCTGACAAAATCTCCCGATTCAGGACACATCATCTTGTCCCGGCACCGAGCCACCATCCCTTCTTAATACCGTATTCTGGCCGGACCAGTCACCCAAGCATTATGAAAATGCCGTATTACCACGGAAAACCGCAAACAGCGGGCGCAAAATAACCTGCCGGAACGTCGTTGCTTCACTCAGCATTTACATTACTGAGAGTGTCCTGGGCTTCGTTACCAGCTCACGCTCTGGTCAAACGCCCAATCGCCGGTATCCTGATTGGTATCTTCGTGCAAGGTGATCGTCTGATCGCACATCGGCCAGTTTGGTGGTGCGTGTGGCGGATGGATTCGTGATGGCTCACCGAATACTCCAATACAGTTGAGAACACGGCGTACCGGTTCTATCTCTTCGAGGAAGGCGATGACTCTCATCTTGGCGCCACAGTCGGGGCATGCCAGTGGTGAGGCGTCGTAGATTCTGGCAATCAGCACAACCCACAGATGAATCAACAGGCACGCTATTGTCGTATCGCTCTGGCCTTGATCCTCTTTCTCCCTCGGCTTCGGCTGCCTGTTTTGGGATCGCGGTAAAAATCGGTCATCCTGGCCGTGCAACAATCGCGTCGCGCCTGCCTCGCCTCCAGGGAGGGAGGCGGGTCTCAGGACGAGAGGAGCAAAGTAACGATGCCGCCCGACTCTGAATCCACCGGTGCGTCCGGGCTATGCATTTTGATGGCGCGGATGATTTCATCCTGTGCATTCCGGGTCACCCGATTGAGCAGTTCGACATTATCATTGAAGTAGTGGCGTAGCCATTTTGGGAAACAGATGACCACTTGTCGCAGGGGCGTTTCGGGTAATACGTTGTCCAGTAGATGCGCGGCGGTAAAAACCCCATGCGTTGTGTAGTGCAGGAGGGGCAGGTGCCGCGACCCTTGCAGAAAAATCCGATGAGAAAGTCATGCCCGCAGCCGTGACAGCGGGCGCGGGCGAAGCCGTGCGCCAGAATTCCACAACGTAGAAATCCACGCAGGTCACGATCAATAGGGTGTGGGACATCTTCCTGTCGGGATGCAACAGCCGTTTTTCTTCCCGCCAGCTTTCCAGTTGCTGCTGCACAGCTTGATAAGCCGTGCTTCGTTCGGGATGACGATTAGCGTCATTGGGTCCTGGCATCGTGCAAGGGAGTGAGGCTTGAAATGTGATCTTTGCAGTAGGTTCTACCCAAGCCCGCCAAAGCGCTTTGAGTGATCTTTCTCACATCGCTCGGTCTAGAGAGTTGCGGGGGGGGAATCGGAGCACTTCACTGGAAAGCAAAACAATGCGCTCTGGAGCAAATGAAAATGCGGGTAATTCACGTCGACTCGGAGCCGGGGTTGTCAATTCAGCAATTTACAAGGCAAAAGGAGTGGGGCTCCTGTAAGTTGTAGCCCGCATAAGCGAAGCACCATCTCGCATGTTCCCCCAAAAGATGGCTGTGGAGTCCGGTTTCGCGCCCGGACAATCAGCGATAATTTTTGTTTAAATCGCGGAGGCGCAAGTAGATTTTCTTTTCTCACCCAAAGAAAATATAGCCGGATACCTGCCTTTTTCCACACCCTCGGCGATAAAAAAATGTGCCGCATATCTTCAATAGGGTACAACTGTTGTCTTATTTTAACGATCACTGCGCGATCCTGTGAGAAATGCGGGCTAGCGGTTGCCATATAAAACGTTCTCGGCTAAATAATAAATATCGACCTGTAATCAGAGGCTGCATGTATGGCTGCTTCAGAATTAAATATCTCAATTAGGCCTGATTCTTCGCTATCGGTTGTCTTTCAGGCAAAGGGGGTCACCAAGATTTACCAGATGGGTGAGGTGCAGGTTCATGCGCTACGCGGTGTTGATCTGGAGCTGCGGGAGGGTGAATTTGTTGTCTTGCTAGGTGCATCGGGGAGCGGCAAGTCGACATTGCTCAATATCCTAGGCGGCCTGGACGTACCTACCAGTGGAACAGTGCACTACAGAGACCAGGACCTGACCACCTTTAGGGACTCGGTGCTTACCCGTTACCGTCGTGAGCATATTGGATTTGTGTTCCAGTTCTACAATCTGATACCCAGCCTCACCGCAAGGGAAAATGTCGCGCTGGTAACCGAAATTGCAAAAAACCCTCTGGCGCCGGCAGAGGCTTTAAAGCTGGTTGATCTGGGCGATCGTCTGGACCATTTTCCGGCGCAGTTATCCGGTGGTGAGCAACAGCGCGTGGCGATAGCACGGGCGATTGCCAAGCGTCCCGAGGTGCTGCTTTGCGATGAACCCACCGGTGCGCTGGATCTGAAAACCGGTATTGTGGTGCTGGAAGCTCTCGAACGGGTCAACCGTGAACTGGGCACCACCACGGTAGTGATCACCCACAATGTGGATATCGCGCAGATGGCTGACCGTGTCATTCACTTGAGCGATGGCAGAATTGTCAGTGATGAAACCAATCCGGACAAAGTGCCGCCCTCGGAACTGACATGGTAATGAGGCCCTGAAATGAACGCTCTTGACCTTAAAATGTGGCGGGATCTGTGGCGTCTGCGCGGTCAGGCGTTTGCAATCGTCGCCGTGATGGCCAGTGGCGTCGCCTGTTTTATCATGTTTCTCACCACGCTGGACTCAATGCAACTGACCCGCGAGTTGTACTATCGGGATTACCGTTTTGCAGAAATCTTCGCCCCGTTAAAACGTGCACCACAATCCTTACAGGCGCGTATTGCCGCACTCAATGGCGTTGCCAGGATTGATACACGGGTGATCGCGCCGGCGACTATCGACATTGAAGGCTTTTCAGAGCCCGTCACGGGCGTCATTACTTCCATACCCGATAGCGGTGAACCACTGCTCAATAATCTCTATTTACGTTCAGGGAGATTGCTGGACGCGGGAAGAAATGATGAGGTCATCATCAGCGAGCCTTTTGCCGAGGCCCATGGTTTTAAACCAGGCGACAAGCTGCACGTCATTGTCCGTGGTAAGCGCAAACAGCTGCGCATCGTCGGTACAGGCAGTTCACCGGAATATATTCATCAATTGCGCCCTGGGGGGACGTTCCCGGATTATAAGCACTTTGGCGTCATGTGGATGGCGCGCACGCCATTGTCCCATGCGTATGACATGGAGGGCGCGTTTAACAATATCGTGCTGACCCTCGACGAGGGCGCGAAAGGGCAGGATATTATTGACCGGATTGATGACATTCTGGATCCCTATGGCGGTGGTGGCGCCTATTTCCGCAAAGATCAGAGTTCGCATCGTTTTCTTTCTCAGGAAATCGACCAGATCGAAAATCTTGCCAATATTTTTCCGATCATTTTTCTTGGCGTGGCCGCTTTTCTGTTGAATGTGGTGGTCACGCGTCTGGTGGGCGCGCAGCGTGAACAAATCGCGGCGCTGAAGGCGTTTGGCTATGGCAACCCGGCGGTTGCGGTACATTTCTTAAAAATGGTTCTGCTGATTGTGCTGGCGGCAGTGGTGCTGGGGGTGCTGGTCGGAGCCTGGCTTGGCGTGATGCTCAGCGGGATTTATGTCGAGCTGTTTCGTCTGCCGTTTCTGAATTTCGAACTCAGGCCGCAGCGTATCATCCAGGCGACTACTATCACCGCGATAGCCGGTTTACTCGGCACATTAGCTGCGGTGCGCATAGCGGCAAAGCTAAAGCCAGCGGAAGCGATGCGCCCTGAATCTCCGGCTGCCTATCGCCAGACCCTGATTGAAGCACTCGGAATGAAACGACTGTTTTCGGCCCCAACGCGTATGATTCTGCGCCATATCAGTCACAAGCCGCTAAAATCGCTGTTGTCAGTGCTGGGCATCTCATTCGCCTGTGCCATCCTGATGTCTGGTCGTTTTCAGGAAGACACTGTTAATTATATGATGGATATACATTATGGGCTGTCACAACGCGATGATCTTTATCTGTTATTTAACGAAGCCACCTCGCGCAAGGCGCTTGCGGAATTGGTCAGCCTGCCTGGCGTTGAATTTGGAGAGGTCTTCCGCGCTGTATCGGTTCGCCTGCGTCATGAGCATCATCATTATCGTACCTACATCCAGGGCTTTGAACCGCGGGGTGAAATCAAGCGTCTGGTGAATACCGACCTGCAACCCTTTGAGTTGCCACGCGCCGGTATCGTGTTAAATGAATATCTTGGCAAAAATATACTGGGCCTGAAACTGGGTGACCGGGTAACCGTGGAAGTGCTTGAAGGCAATAAACCCGTCCGCGAAGTTCCAGTGGTGGCGATGGTGCACCAGCATCTCGGGGTGGGCGCGTATATGGACAGGCGCGCACTCAACCGCCTGTTGTCCGAGGGAGACTTAATCTCTGGCGCTTATCTTTATATCGATGAAGCTTATGAAAACGAGATCTATCAGCGCCTTAAAGAACGGCCACGCATCATAGGCACTGCAGTGCGTGCTCATGAACTGGCCAACTTCCATCGCACCATGGATGACACCATGTTGTTCAATGCGTATATCTCCGCCTTTTTCGCCAGTATTATTGCGTTTGGTGTGATCTATAACAGCGCACGCATCACTTTGACAGAGCGTGGCCGTGAGCTGGCCAGCCTGCGCGTTCTCGGTTTCACAAGAGGAGAGATTTCCTACATCCTGCTGGGTGAGCTGGCGATATTGACGCTGGTCGCGATACCACCAGGGCTTTTGTTGGGCAAGGGGCTGTGCGCCTACATCGCCAAGTCCATGGATAGCGATCTGTATCGTGTGCCACTGATTCTGGAGCCCCATACCTATGCATTCGCCGCACTGGTGGTACTCATTTCCGCGGTGGCTTCCGGTCTGCTTGTGCGCAGGCGGCTTGACCGCCTTAATCTCATTGAGGTCCTCAAAACCAGAGAGTAAACATGAATTTATACTGGCGAAGAAGAATCATCTGGTTACTTGTCTTGCTATTGATAGGCGCCGCATTGCTATATGGATTCCGCCCTCAACCCCGCCTTGTCAATATCGCCGAGGTAAAACGAGCCCCCATGCAGGTCAGCGTTGAAGAAGAAGGCAAGACCCGCGTCATCGACCGTTATATTATCTCTGCGCCTGTGGCCGGAACCACCTGCCGCGTGGACATGGACATTGGTGACCATGTGAAAAAAAACCAGCCGCTCGTTACCATCGAACCCCTGAAATCACAGGCGCTGGATCCGCGCAGCCGGGCCGAAGCGCAGTATCGTGTGGCTACAAAGGAGGCCGCTTTACGCGCTGCGGAACAAAAAGCCCAATCGACCAAGGCCGAGGCCGAGCTGGCACGAATAGAATTAAACCGCATAAAACCACTGGCGAATAAAGGCCATATAGCCAGGGAGGAACTGGACCATGCCGCTACACTTGCTCGCAGTAGTACTGCGGCCAAACGTTCTGCCGATTTTGCAGTGGACGTTGCCCGTCATGAACTGGGCGCCGCCAGGACTGCACTGAAATTCGCAGGCGCAAAAGGCGAATTGGATTCGTCAAACACGGTACAGGTTCGAGCACCGGTATCGGGAAGAATATTGAAAATCCAGCAGCAGTGTGCAGGCGTCGTCGCCGCGGGCCAGCCGTTGCTGGAAATTGGCGATACCCGCTCCCTGGAAATTGCGACCGAGGTGCTTTCCCCGGACGCGGTTAAAATCAAACCCGGTATGCGCGTGATCTTCAATCGCTGGGGTGGAGAAAAACCCCTGCAGGGACAGGTTCGGACCGTGGAGCCGGTCGGTTTCACTAAAGTGTCTGCGCTGGGTGTGGAGGAACAACGTGTGCGGATTATTGCCGATATCACATCGGAAGAAAAGCAATGGCGAAGCCTGGGGGACGGTTATCGCGTCGAAGCTCGTTTTATTCTCTGGGAAGCAAAAAACATTTTGCAAATACCGGGGAGTGCGCTATTTCGGGTTAACAATCACAACCAGGACCCAATAAAGGGTGGCTGGGCGGTATTTGTAATGGAAAACGAAAAAGCAAGCAGACGCAACGTAGAGATTGGAAAGCGAAATGGTTTGTCGGCCCAGATAGTCAGGGGATTACAGAAAGGCGAAAAAGTTATAACACATCCGGATGACAGCATCGAAGAAGGTGTGGCTATAAAGCTTAGATAAGATGGCGAAGTTGTCAGTAATCAGCGTTTCATAAGATCAAGCGTTCTGAGTGTTCGATTAAGAATAAAACATGGGAACACCCTTTAAATAGCCTTGTAGACAGGTTTCTTTGATGTCCTGCGGATCGTTAAAAGAGCACGCAAAAAGGAGATCGAAGAATGACCATACAAGTCGAAATTGTTCGGATTACTGTTGCAGTTTTTATGTTTTATGGAACTGGATTTGTGCTCTCCCCCGAACTCTTGTCGCAGTTCGTCACTGGAACTATTCCAGCGTCTGCATCAGGCTTGATCGACATGCGCGCCACCTATGGAGGCATATCTGTTGCTGTAGGCATCTAGCTCTTCGCCCTGTCGTCGAAACGTAGAAATATCAAGAATGAACTCTTGGGTGTCATTTTACTGATGCTCTGTATGGCAAGTAGCCATATTTACGGCTTTGCGATAGACGGACCGGCGAACATGCTGATGTATATTTATTTGGCGATAGAGATCGGAATGGCTGGAATTTCTTGGTGGGCCTTGGCCTATAGTAGTGAGCAAAAGCGCGCTAACCTCGTTGTTGCAAATTATGGCGGATAAGATGGACCGCCCGCGAGTGGCCTGTTGCTTCATTATCAAACGGTTGTGCGAGTTGTTCGGTGGGCCTGAGGTCAGAAAAGTTACGGCGATAAGCAGTAGTGAAGAAAAGGAGATGCCGAATGGCAGCGAAACCTTCAGAAAATGAGTTCGAAGTTATTGTTATCGGGCCCGGCATGGGCGGCATGACGATGACTGCTGCACTTTCCCGGCTGGGACATAAGGTCTGGCTTCTTGGGCAAACTCACACAATCGGCGGACTCACTCACGTCTTCCCCCGAGAGGGCTGCACCTGGGACTTTGGCGCAGCGTAGAGCACGAAGGCACCTTTTTCCATTAGCCCGTTCTGGACTCATTTACAGCATCAAGTATGTCCTGAGTTGTTGCTTTTGTTTTTACCCCAGGAACATCGAAAGGTGACTTGCTTTCTTCCTTTTTAGCTACAAGAGAAAAAATGGCCCCATCCCTTCTGCGAATTTCAACCTCTTCTTTTTGGGCGATTTTTAGAAGTTTTGCTAAATTCTGACGAGCTTCTGAATAAGTAAATACTTTCATGGTATTCATTCCATTACTTCAATATTTAGGTTTCTCGCTACTTGCTTCATGCGCTTATCCAGTGTTATCAAAGGAGAAAAATACTGTATTGCGCACTGTAAGAAATAGGCATGATAGGCGTAAATTTTAAATTCAAGTGCTAGTTTCAGAGCTTGATGTATATCGACTGATACCAACCTAACTGGAATGCGATTCACTGTGTTATAGGCTGACATAGCTTCATCAGCTGTAAGCGCTTTACGTTTCACCATTGCAGTCAAGGCATTCCCAATTTCGAAAGGCAGTACCTCAGGGGCAACAGCATCAGCTTGTGAGGTAAGCTGGATAATATTCTCTTTTTCCGGCTTCTCTAACACCACAGCCAAGAGTATATTTATATCGGGAATAATATTCATTTTGACAGTTGTACAACTCTTGCTTTAATTGTCAACGAGCAAACGACTAGCTCAGGGGGGTGCTGCACCGGGCGCGAGGCGATAAGCTACTTTAGTGCCGGCAGTTATGGAGAGTAGCGTAGTGGCGTAGCGACAAGGTCGACTTCACCACAGCAATCACTCGATAACCCATTGGACGGCTGGCCAGGTGGAAGATGGCTGGACATCCGTACCCCCGCCATCCGGACAACCATGAAATAACGCCTCGACCTCTCCTGAATAAAACTCTGTGTTGACGTAGGACCGGACAACGTTGACGGCACCTCAATAACCCGGGATTACCGCTAACGACTGGTGATCAGCTACAACCGGTTCCTTGCCACAGAAGCCGATAGAAGAGGTCTCGCCTTTGGTTTCAAAAACGACCTCGACACGATGCCTCAACTGGAAGCCGTTTTCGATGCCGAATACCAGCAGAAATATATCGATAACCGTAGCAGCTCCAGGGGCGAGCTCTGGAGCGCTGCAGCCAGTCGCAGGGGGAGGTTCAGCACTATCGTATTGCCGCTATTGTTGGATGACACCTTTTAGTTTGACTGCAAGTCCTAGATGGCAGCCAACCGGAGGCAGTTCCGTGTAGCTTGGATCCGGCTTGTGAGTTAGTGTTACCCACGGCCAGTTTCCGTAGCCGGGAAGGAGTTAAATCACCATGAGGCTGAAAAATATCTGGTTATGCGTCATGGAAAGACCTGATAATCATCTAGCGAGTTAGAGTTTGCTATAGAAAATGGCATGGGGGAGTTAGCCGCCTTTTCAATCGAAGCTGACCCAACTGGTTCGCCTTCTACCACAGGCCGGGGATCAAACGGAAACGAGTTTGTTTAGCATATTCTGGATAGCCGTTGAGCTCTTCGTGCAGGGTACGATCCTCCAAGTAGGTGCGCAGGATTAACAACAGTGCCAACAAGAACGAAAGTGTTAACGCCCAGCGAGAACCCAGCGCAATGGGTACCGCGAAAAACAAGACGATCGTGAGCGTATACATCGGGTGCCGGACCCAGGCATAAGGACCGGTTGTGATGACATGGTGGCCGCGCTGCTCATCGATTTTTACGACCTGGGCGAGATAAGTATTTTCTCGCAATACCCAGCCGAACAGAACGAAGCAAGGGATATGTACAGCGATCGCGACCAGCCTCATCCATAGCGGCAGGGGATCACTCCATTCGTATCTCACTACATCAAACCCCGGGATGATGTACAAACCGATTGCCGCAATTAAAAACAAGGCCATAATTACCTTGTCCCAGCTTTGTTGATCTTTTTGGATTGGCACAAGCCTCATACGTTCCGCGAGCAACGCTGGATCGTGCTTCATTAAATATGGAGTAATAGTCAGTCCGAAGCCAGTCCAGAGGGTGACAACGGCCCAAGCCTCCCACCAGTACAGCGTTCCTGCAGGCCACATCAACGCAACCGCAAAAAAGATCATGCGTATTAGTAGTCGCAGCCAGATATGAGCAGGTTTATTTAGGGAGTTCGGTTGGGCCATCTGCTCTGTCCTGAAGTCCGCAGAGATTTTTACGAAAGCGCGACGGTGCGCCGAAATCGTGCCAGCGCGACCAGAAAGAAAATGCTGCCAATGGCGAGATTGGCCAGCAGTTGTGGCCATACGATGGACAGCCCTGCACCTCTGAAAAGCACTGCCTGGGCGAGACTCACGAAATGGGTGGTAGGTGCGGCGAGCATAATGCTTTGTACAGCGGGGGGCATGCTTTCTGGCGGGGCGTTGGCACCGGACAGCATATTCAGGGGCACAACCACAAGAATCATGAGTAGTGCGAACTGAGGCATTGAGCGGGTGATCGTTGCGAGCAGAATGCCGAGCGCCGTGGTTGAAAAAAGATGCAAGGCGGTGGCGAGAAGAAACAGTGCCATGGAGCCAGTGATAGGCATCGCAAGTCCACCCTTTACCACAATCATGAGCGACGCTGCTGCCACGGCCAGCACAACCAGTCCATTGGCCCAGACCTTAGCGGCCATGATTTGAAAGGGCGTGAGTGGCATGACGAGCAAATGCTCGATCGTGCCATGTTCCCGCTCGCGTATCAGTGCCGCACCAGCCAGGATAATCGACAGAAAAGTGATGTTATTGACGAGCTCCATGGCTCCAAAAAACCACACCCCATTCAGATTGGGATTGAACTGCATACGAGTCGTAAGCTGGATCGGTAGCGGCGGGTCGCCGTGATAACCCAGTACGAAACGCGATACCTCACCAATGCCGATGTTCTGGATATAGCCACTACCGATAAATGCCTCGTTCATGCGGGTTGCATCGATATTGAGCTGGACGGTCGGCTGATGTCCGGCCAATACGTCGCGCTGAAAATCGGCTGGCAGATGTACCGTGAAGGTGTACAACCCCGCATCGAGGCCAGGGTCGATCTCGTCGAAGGCAATGGCCGTGGCCGGCATAAACTCCGGGGGACGCAGGGCATCGATTAAACGCCGGGACAAGGGTGATTGGTCCTCGTCAACAACGGCCACCGATGCATTACGGAGCTCGGTGGATTGGCTGTTCGCCGATTCGTAGAGTCCGAAGGAGAATGACCAGATCAGGAAGAACAGCAGCACCTTGTCGAACCACAGACTGCGCATTTCCTTCACACCGAGCTGCAGAATATTAAGGAAACGGCGCACGATCACTTCTCCTGCTTGCGCAACAGCATGGTGGAAATAATGGTGATGGCCAGAACGAAGATTGCCAGTGCAGCGAAACGGTCACCGAGGTCGCTAAAGCCCAACGCCTTGCTGAACGTGCCCTGGCTGATCACCAGAAAGTGGGTTGTTGGGTAGATCTTCGAAAATACCGCAGCTCCGCCTTCCAGTGCGGATACCGAAGAGGTAAGTCCGGAAAAGGCAAAGGCGGGCGTCATCGTAGCGATTGCGGTTCCGAAGATGGCCGCCACCTGGGAGCGCGTAAATGTCGACATCAACAAGCCTAGTCCGCTGGTTGCTGTTACGTAGAGGAAAGCGCCCAGGCTGATGGCGCCAAGACTTCCCTTTAATTGCACTCCGAACATCGATACGGATAGCGCCAGTAAGCCGAAAAAGCCGATCATGCTGATGCCTACGTAGGGGAGTTGCTTGCCGAGCAGAAATTCCAGCCGTGTTATGGGGGTGACATATAGATTGGTAATCGAGCCCAACTCCTTTTCGCGCACGACACCGAGCGCCGTCAGCATGGCCGGAACGAGCACCAGCAGGATCGCGATGGTGCCGGGCACCATCGCATTAAAGCTTTCAAAGTCCTGATTGTACCGGTAACGCACCTCGACGCTTGCCGCGGCCGTGGGTGAGGCAACACCGTTGCGTGTAGCGAGATCGGTGAGGTATTGATAATGCAGGCCCTGCACATAGCCACGAACTGTCTCGGCGCGAAATGGCATCGCGCCGTCAATCCACATAGCGACTTCGGGCGAGCGGTTGCGCTTGAGATCACGCCCGAAGCCGGGAGGTATCTCTAAGGCCAGACTGAGTTCGTGATTGCGCATGCGCAGGTCGAGTTCGGCGTGATCGCGTATGGGTGATCGCTCAATGAAATAACGGGAACCAGAAATATTCTGTATATAGTCGCGGCTCTCCGGTGTCTGGTCGTGATCCAGGCTTGCGAAACTCAGTGAATCCACATCGAAGGTCATACCGTAACTCAGCAGGATCATGAGCAGCACGGTACCAAACAGGGCGAAGGTGAGGCGGATCGGATCACGCCACAATTCGAGGGTTTCCCGCCGCGCCACGCCGAGCATCCGGGGGAGCCTGAAGCCGTGGCGCAGCGGTGGTGCTGCTGGCCGTTCAGTGGCTGGGGCGATCGGTGCTGTATCGGGTTCAACGCCCGCTGCTTCCTCCAGATAAGCGATGAAGGTCTCCTCCAGCGTGGCGCTGCCGCGCGCATGCTTGAGCGCTTCCGGAGTATCGCTTGCCAGCACTTTGCCCGCATGCATTAAAGAAATGCGATCGCAACGTTCGGCCTCATTCATAAAGTGGGTGGAAATGAAGATGGTCACGCCCTGGCAACGGGAGATATCCATCAACAGCTCCCAGAACTGATCGCGCGCGACCGGATCGACGCCGGAGGTTGGTTCATCGAGGATCAGTATCTCCGGCTTATGGACCATCGCAACCGCCAGCGACAGACGCTGCCGAATACCCAGAGGTAATTCGGCGGCCAGTGCGTCAGCGTGATCGCCCAGATCAAATCGATCGATGAGCTCCTGCACACGTGGCAACACTTCATCTGCGGGCAAATGAAAAAGGCGTGCATGCAATACAAGGTTCTGGCGCAAGGTCAGTTCGGAGTAGAGCGAGAAGGCCTGGGTCATGTACCCGACCCGCTTGCGGGTATCGAGGTCCTGCGGATCGACAGGTTGGCCGAACAGCTTGGCTGTGCCCGCGCTCGGTGGCAGCAAGCCGGTGAGCATCTTCATTGTGGTTGTTTTCCCGCAACCGTTGGAACCCAGAAAGCCAAAGATTTCACCGCGCTCAATGCGAAAGGACACGCTATCAACGGCTGTAAAATCGCCGAAGCGCATCGTCAGCCCCGCGGCCTCGATAGCCAGATCACCGCCGCTTTCCAGCTGGCGAGGTGGCACAGTGAGTTCGTGGTGGCCCGCGCGTTTTGACTCGGGCAGGAGGGCTATGAACGCAGAATCCAGGTTACTGCTGCCGGTGCGGGTCTTGAGTTCGTCCGGGCTGCCGGTGGCGAGTATCTGTCCATCGTTCATCGCTACAAGCCAATCAAAGCGCTCGGCCTCTTCCATGTAGGCGGTGGCAACCAACACGCTCATATCCGTTCTTCGTGCGCGCAAGCGATCGATCAGCTCCCAGAACTGGCGACGGGACAGGGGATCGACGCCGGTGGTTGGTTCATCCAGGATCAGTAGATCGGGGTCGTGGATGAGGGCACAACAGAGTCCCAGTTTCTGCTTCATTCCACCTGAAAGCTTGGCGGCTGGCCGGTCGCGAAAGGGCGCAAGACCGGTACTGACCAGCAGTTCGTCTATACGCTCGACACGCTCGGCTCGCCTCTGGCCGAACAGTCGGCCGAAGTAGTCCACATTGTCGAAAACCGAGAGTGTTGCATACAGGTTGCGTCCCAAACCCTGCGGCATATAGGCGATACGCGGCGAGATGGAATTGCGGAATCCGGCGCGGCTCATGTCGCCCTCAAACACCTCGACAGAACCGCTTTGCAGGCGGCGTGCGCCGGCAATCAGTGCTAGCAGGCTGGACTTGCCGACACCATCAGGCCCGATCAGCCCCACACGACATCCGGCCGGGATGTCCAGTGTGACGTTGTTGAGTGCGTGGACCTTGCGATAGCGATGGCTTACGTCGATAACGCGAGCAACCGGGGTGGCTGTTTGCCCGTTCATTATGGCAGGCGCACCTGTAATGATTCAGGCCAGCTGATATCCGTGCCGAGTCGCAGATAAGCGACGCCCGGTACGCCGGTCTTCATAATTGCGCCGTGCTTGGTGAGCAGCTCCGGATCGATACGGACCTTGACGCGGAACATGAGCTTTTCACGTTCAGTGCGAGTCTCGACTTCCTTGGGTGTGAACTGCGCATCGGGTGAGACAAACGACACGGTGGCTGGAATGGTGTATTCAGGTATGGCATCGAGCACGATGCGCGCTTCATCTCCGATGCGTAACCGCCCCGCCTGCATGGTTGGCAGGAATATGGTCATGTAGGCGTCGGTTAGGTTTAGGATGGTTAACACCTTGCCGCCAGACGGAAGCACCTCACCCGGTTCGGCCAGACGATAGAGCACCCGTCCCGCGATCGGTGTTTTCAGCGTGCTGTCGTCAATACGGGTACGCACCGATTCGACTCGCGCCTGAGCTGCGTCAATTGCCGCGCCCGCGAGCGCAAGCTCAGCCTCTGCCGCAGACAGTGCTGCCGAGGCCGTCTGCACGGTGGTCTCGCTGCGTTGTAACTGCTCGATAGGGATGTTCCGGTTTTCGTACAGCCCGCGCGAGCGCGCTAGGCTCTTCTCCGCCAGACTGACTTCGCTTTTCCGCTGGGCTATGACTGCTGCGGCAGCGGTACGTTGTTTTTGTGCCTGTATGACCTGAGCCATTGCCTGACGCAGCTCGGCCTCCAGTTCGCGCACATCCATCACTGCCAGAACCTGATCTGCACTGACGTTATCGCCTTCTCGAACCTCTATGCTGGACAAGCGTCCCGGGAATTTGGTTGTGATGTCGACCTGGGTTGCTTCCAGGCGGCCATTGCCGGATGCGATGCCGGGCGGTGTTTCGGGCGGCTGCAGGTACTGCCAGGTGAGCATGGCGAACACCCCGAGTACCGCAAGCACAACAAGCGTTACCTTCATCTTATTCATTTCGACCACGCTTTCGCTCCTGCTGATTAATTTGGCATCGGTATGCCTTGTTCTGAGAAATAACGCTCTGCGCGCGCAAACCAGTCAGCCTGGTCATCGCTGGTAAGGAAAAAATCAAAGCGCGCAGCGGCACGCTCCACTTCCATTAAGGTGCGCACAAAGTCATAGACTGCAGTTGCGGCCCTCAGGTCGGCCACGAGCGCGGCATTCTGCGCATCCAGTAGATCAAGGACTGACATCGCGCCGCTGGAGTAGGCATCACGGACCACAACAAAATTGCTCTCTGCGGCATCGGCCGCTTGTCGTGACAGGCGAATGGCCGTGTAGGCTGCGCGGGTTGTATACAGGGCCGAGCGCACGCGTTGTTCAACACGCTCGGCTACAGCCTGTCGCTGTATGCGCAGCCCGCTGAGTTCCTCGTTAGCGCTGGCCTCCCGGGCGGCGCGCGCGCCACCGGTAAATACCGGTAACGACAATTGCAGCCCAATTGTTGTTTCACTGTCGTCCATACCTGGCAACGGTGCGTTCCCAGCACCATTGCGTGAAAAGGTTTCGGTGCGGTCTGCACGCAGGCTTAGCGTTGGCTGCCAGTAAGCGCGATTCGCAGAGTCCAGAGTTCGCTCCTGCGCGCGGATGAGGGCGTCAAGTTGGCGTAGTTCAGGAGCACTGGTGAAGGCATCTTGAACGATGAAGTCGCGCAAAACCCGAAAGCTCGCGGGATTGGCAATGAGCTTAAACAGGCGTTGCTGGCTCGTTACGAGGACTGGTTCATTGAGACCGACTTCCAGGGTGGCAACGATGTCTTCCAGCGGTCGATGGAGCAGTGCATTCAGGGCAGTCTCGGCCACCTGTGTTTGCGCCTGAGCTTCGACAACAGCGCGCTGAGCATTGGCAATTTCGCTTTCCCAACGATAAACCTCGCTTGGTCCCGCAGTGCCGATGCGCCGCCGTCCTCGGGCCAGCTCTAGATTTGAGCGCGACAGTCGCAGATTGTCTTTCTGGACTCCGCTGTTGGTCTTGGCGCGCAACACGTCGAGGTAGGTTTGGGTAGTCTCTAGGACGATGTCGAGGCGGACCCGTTCGTACTCTATCTCCCGGGCGCTATGCAGCTGTTTCTGTATATCGAGATTAGCGCGTGCCGGTTCCGAGTAGATGACCTGATCAAGCGTGAGCGAACCGCTGGCTGTGTGCTCAGAACGGCCAGGAATAACTGTGGCGTCATCTTCTTCGATCGTGAGGCTGCGACCGCTGAGACCAATCTGTGGGAGCAGAGCGGAGCGTGCTTCGCGGATATTCTCTCTGCCAGCGACCACGCCAGATTGAGCGATACGGAGATTGAGGTTTTTCTCCAGCGCCTGCTCAACTGCGTCTGCCAGCGTTAGGGGTGGTCCGACCGCCTCCGGCTCGTCGTATAACAATTCAGCTTGAGTCAGCAATGGCCACTTCGGCGAAAATCCGATAGCGCGAGCAGTGCGCATATTGAGCGTCAGCCCTTCGGCTCGTGCAAAGGCGACAGGCAGGTTGCTGGCCTTCTCGCCGAGCAGAATACGGCGCATATTCAATGCTACGCGCCGCGCCACCCTGTCCATCTCAAGCGCCGGCGTGATACCAACCAGCAGGCCGCGCGCGACGTCGGTTTTCCCCTCGAAGGCGAAGCTCGGGAGGCGTCGCTCGATCAGCCCCTTAACCAGCCGTTGATATTCCAGTGATGATAGTGCCGGTAACGGACCGACATAGACTGCCTGGGAGTCCTCCGGGATGGCCGCAAGAATAGCCATGGCCGAGTCAGATCCGGTCACGGGACTAATCGTAATATCAAGCTCCTGTGCTACCCGAGAAACTTCTTTATTAATACCCGGGATTGCTTCGGCAATCGCAGCATCGAGCAGCAGTGTCAGCCGCGTGAATGGTACAACCTCCTGGAATGCGCTGAGGTCGCGGAGGATGTCTACGTCCAGACTGATGTAGCTGAGGTTGCGTTTGCCGCTGGCGCCATCTTTATACGGAATCTTTTGTAGCCCATGGTTGGATATCAACGGAGCGACAACGGGCTTGGGTAGCCTTTTCCGTAGTGCCGCTACATGGGACCCCAGCGCACCTAGCGTTACAACGACGTCGGTGCGTGGATCTGCGATTGCTTTATCAAGGGCATTGCGAACGCCCGCCAATGTGCGATCAGCTTCAAGCTGGAGAGCAGTGGGTGCCTGAATATCGAATTCGCCCTCATTGACAGCGCGCATCTCGTCCAGGAAAACAGAGCGTAGTGATTGGGCACGCTCTGAAGGGCCGTCTGTCAGGATGGCGACATTGACAACAGGTAGTTGGCGGGCGGCCTGCACAGTAACCGGGAGATTGAGTACAATCGCCAGAGCCAAAATGACAATCTGTTTTGTCATGAGCTGCCTCATCAGAGCGAAAATCTACCAGCGCATTTGAAATTTTTATGCGTGGGTATTATTTAAACGCCAACCCCATAGAACTGTGCGTCCCAACAGCATGTCCTACTTGAATTCGATGTCCTGTCTCCAGTGAAAGCAACAGAACCAGTATCAAGTAGAGACACTCTGTATTCTTCGGACTAACCCGGTAAAAACAACAGCTAATTACCATGCTGTCAATATAAGTATAGCAAACAGAATCTGAGATTTTTTCTGAATTCAATTCAATCGGTATTAGATCAATGAGACGCAATATTTTTAGAGAATCTCTGCTTGCAGTTATACTTTCCGAACTGGAAAAACAGCATTTAATTGACGTATTAAAATTGAGTGAAAGTAGATCAGGAATTTTCTGCCGGCGATCATCATTGGATGCGTGAGGCACTTGCTCTTACTGAGCAGGTGGCGGCGCAGGGCGAGGTCCCGGTCGGTGCTGTTTTAGTGCATGAAGGAGAGGTTTTAGGGCGGGGAGCCACTGAAGGATAGGAACTTCAACCCCCTTACTCAACCAGAGCCTGACAAAATCTCCCGATTCAGGAAACATCATCTTGTCCCGGCACCGAGCCACCATCCCTTCTTAATACCGTATTCTGGCCGGACCAGTCACCCAAGCATCATGAAAATGCCGTATTACCACGGAAAACCGCAAACAGCGGGCGCAAAATAACCTGCCGGAACGTTGCTTCACTCAGCATTACTGAGAGTGTCCTGGACTTCGTTACCACCTCAGCCTTGAGCTTGTCGATCACATCCGGGGCAAGCAGGCAGCGCTTGCTGTGTTGGTGAAAATTCAGCCAGCCACAACCGCCAACAGGGAGGGAATAGAGCGGCGGTTTATCGCTCGGTCAGTGGTTGATATTGGCGTCGGGCGTATCCGGTGTAGAGTTGTCGTGGTCGCCCGATGCGTTGTTGAGGGTCGTTCATCATCTCTGTCCAGTGGGAGACCCAGCCGACTGTTCTGGCGATGGCGAACATTACGGTGAACATGTTTTTGGGAATACCGAGCGCTTCGTAAATAATTCCTGAGTAGAAGTCGACATTGGGGTAGAGCTTGCGCTCGATGAAGTAGTCATCTTGCAGGGCGATGTCTTCCAGTCGTTGGGCCAGTTCGAACAAGGGGTTGTTGTGGTCGCCGAGTTTGGCCAGCACTTTTTTACACAGTTCCCGAACGATTGCGGCTCGCGGGTCGTAGTTTTTATACACCCGATGACCAAACCCCATGAGGCGGAAGTGATCCTGTCTGTCTTTGGCTTTGGCGATAAAACGGTCCAGCTGAGCCGGGTCGCCGATTTCTTCGAGCATATTCAGTACGGCTTCGTTGGCACCGCCGTGTGCGGGCCCCCAGAGTGACGCAATGCCGGCGGCGATGCAGGCAAAGGGATTGGCTTGCGAGCTGCCCGCTAGTCGAACCGTGGAGGTGCTTGCGTTTTGTTCGTGATCAGCGTGCAGAATAAACAGGGTATCCAGTGCTTCGACCGCCAGCGGGTCGGGTTCATAGTCTTCACAGGGGGTGGCGAACATCATGTGCAGAAGATTGGCGCAGTACGACAGGTCGTTCCGCGGAAAGATCGAGGGCTGGCCGATATTGTGTTTGTAGCAGGCGGCGGCAATGGTAGGCATTTTGGCGATTAGCCGATGTGCCGAGATGTCCCGGTGACGGGGGTTTTTGATGTCGAGAGAATCGTGGTAGAACGCAGACAATGAGCCGACGACACCTACCATAATCGCCATGGGATGCGCATCGTGATGAAATCCCTCGAAGAAATTATAGAGGGATTTATTGAGCATGGTGTGGTGGGTAATGATGTCGGTGAAATCTGTCAGTTCACTTACCGATGGCAATTCACCATAGAGCAATAAATAAGCGGTTTCCACAAAGTTGCCGTGTTGTGCAAGTTGCTCGATGGGGTAGCCGCGATATTCGAGAATGCCGGCGTCACCGTCTATAAAAGTAATTTTGCTTTCGCAGCTGGCGGTGGACATAAAGCCCGGATCAAAGGTCAATAGTGACGCTTCCCGATACAGTCGGGAAATGTCAACGGCCGGATCTCCCTGCACTGGTCGGCGTTCAGGCAGCGTGATCGATGTTTGTGTCCGATTATTGGTGAGTGTGTAAGCTTGTTTGTCTGCCTCCATGTGGCTATTCCTCGCTGTATCAGTGTTGCGTAGGCGATCTCTGCGGGTTGACGGGGCGGATCGTTGGCATGGCGTATCGATGACAGAGTCATACCTGTTAAATCAGAGTATAGATCACTGCATGCGTAACTGGCCCCTGCAAGCAGCTGTCGCAAACCTGCAGCGCTGCGTGCTTTGTACTAGTACCTCGTCAATATCATGTTGACGAGACGAGGTACTAGTACACCGACAAGTCCAAACTGTCTATATCAGCGCAAACCCACGCGTACAGAACAAGGCATTGTTGCGAAGCCATGGTTGTTCCATGTCGAGCA
>JANTGD010000004.1 GCA_024763135.1 Thiotrichales bacterium
CTTGAATTGGCGACGGCCAGTCCTGCGCTCGCGCGCCTACCGGCTGACCGCTTTCCGGCTCGCTGTAGCCGCCAATATCGTGTTGACGATGTACTAGTACATCGTCCAGACGGGTGCTTGTGCTGAGATGCTAGCGGTGCGGCAGCGCTATCCGGGATTTTTGTGAATTGCGTTTGAACAAGAGGGCGGTAGAGCCGGTCTGCCCAACGAGCTGCGCCTGCGTTTGCGAGCATAAGCTATCTAATAGCTGATGCCGCTCTGGTCGGTCCGCGCCGCGCATACGGATCTTGATCAGTTCATGCGCATCCAATGCCTCTGCGGTGGCCGTGATCACCGTCTCCTTTAAGCCCTGTTCCGCAATCATTACTACGGGTTTGAGGTGGTGTCCAAGTCGTTTGAGGTGTTGGCGCTGTTTCGCTGTTAGTGAATTGTGCATCGGGGGATTGTAGAGCTTCTGTGGCCTCATTGCGAGTGAGCCCCCCATTAGCGCATGTCGTAAAACATCATGACACACGAGAAAATAAAGCTCGTGCAGCGTGGTAACTAAGGGCTCATCCCATAAAACTCATGCGTTATTGTTCTACGGAAAATCAGCTCAAACTGCCCCTGAACTGCGGACTCATTGCGTTTGTCACCGAAAGTTTTCTCGCCTTGCGCTTGACCGTATCTTTAGCACAATCTATTACACTGGCCTGCACTCGTCATTGGCGGATCTGTGCAGCAGTGTGTTTGTCCACACGGTATTGACGATGCGTTTCAATTGTTGCATAAGTGCTGATAGATTGTTTTAGTAACCCCCACTCTGTCCGCTTCCTTTGAGAGGGAGAGGGCATGATTGTGTAACCGGTGATGCCACGAATGATCATAGAGGGGTCGAAGTATGGCGCGCAGTAAAACCAGCCAGCGCTGGTTGGATGAGCATTTCTCCGATGCCTATGTGAAACGTGCCCAAAAGGAGGGCTGGCGTGCCCGGGCGGTTTTTAAGCTCCAGGAACTAAATGATCGTTATCAACTGCTCAAGCAGGGAATGACGGTCATCGATCTTGGTGCGGCACCAGGGAGCTGGAGTGAGTATGCGGCTCATGTGCTCGATGGGCGAGGGCGGGTGATCGCGAACGATCTATTGCCTATGGACAGGATAGCCAGTGTTGAGTTCATCGAGGGTGATTTTACAGAAGCATCGGTGCTACAGGCGTTACTCGATAGCTTGGCGGGGCAGGCTGCGGGGCTTGTGATGTCGGATATGGCCCCCAATATGAGTGGAGTAGGAGCGGTGGATCAGCCCCGGGCAATGTATCTGGCAGAGCTGGCCCTTGATCTGGCGTTGCAAACTCAGGCGCCGGGAGGCAGTTTTTTAGTGAAGCTTTTTCAAGGCACTGGCTTCGACGACTACCTGACCACTTTGCGGCGCCACTACAAAACTGTGATCGTACGCAAACCTAAAGCCTCGCGTCCCCGTAGCCGAGAGGTCTATGCATTGGCGAGAGGCTTTGAAGTGTAGTATGGTCAAACGTTGATTGTGTCACTGAGCTTTGTGCGGGAATTGGTTCGATATGCTCGTGCATCGCTAGAATTTAGACAGAGTCTTAAATTCGAGTAAGGATGAATCAATCCTCAGAGGATATAGCATTTTGAATGATCTGGTTAAAAATCTAATACTTTGGGTGGTGATAGCGATTGTATTGATGTCTGTCTTCAACGGCTTCAATCAACCTTCTACACCCTCTTCTGCCCTTTCTTACACTCAATTCATTAATGAGGTTAAAACGGGACGCGTTAAGGCAGTGCGCATCGACGGACGCAAGGTCGAGGGCGTAACCAGCACGGGTGAACGCTTTGTGACGTATACGCCAAACGATCCCGAAATGGTGAATGACCTGCTGGCCAATAATGTCGAGATTCAGGCATCGCCACCGCAGCAGCGGTCCTTGTTGCTGGACATTCTGATTAGCTGGTTCCCAATGCTGCTACTGATTGGGGTGTGGATTTTCTTCCTGCGCCAAATGCAAGGCGGTGGGGGCGGCCGGGGGGCGATGTCTTTTGGTAAAAGCAAAGCCCGACTGATGGGTGAAGACCAGATCAAGGTCGGTTTCTCTGATGTCGCCGGTTGTGAAGAAGCGAAAGATGAAGTTGCTGAATTGGTCGAATTCCTCAGAGATCCGGGTAAATTCCAGAAACTGGGTGGGCAGATTCCCCGGGGCGTGCTGATGGTTGGCCCTCCCGGAACCGGTAAGACCCTGCTTGCAAAAGCCATTGCCGGTGAGGCAAAGGTGCCGTTTTTCAGTATCTCTGGCTCGGATTTTGTTGAGATGTTCGTGGGCGTTGGAGCCTCTCGCGTCCGAGACATGTTCGAGCAGGCCAAAAAACATGCGCCATGCATTATCTTCATTGATGAGATCGATGCTGTTGGCCGGCACCGGGGTGCTGGATTAGGTGGCGGACACGATGAGCGGGAGCAGACCCTGAACCAGTTGCTGGTTGAAATGGATGGTTTCGATGGTAAGGAGGGGATCATCGTTATAGCGGCGACCAACCGGCCCGATGTATTGGATCCTGCGTTGCTGCGGCCTGGGCGCTTTGATCGTCAAGTCGTCGTTCCGTTGCCCGATGTCCGTGGTCGAGAGCAAATCCTGAAGGTGCATATGCGCAAAGTGCCCCTCGGGGAGAATGTCAAACCTTCCGTTATCGCTCGGGGCACGCCAGGATTCTCCGGTGCCGATCTGGCCAATCTGGTCAACGAGGCTGCCTTGTTTGCCGCACGCGCAAATAAGAAAACCGTGGATATGGAGGAGTTTGAAAAAGCCAAGGATAAGATCATGATGGGCGCCGAACGGAAGTCCATGGTGATGAAAGAGGAAGAAAAGAAACTCACTGCGTATCATGAAGCCGGGCATGCAATCGTTGGCCGCCTGGTCCCCGATCATGATCCTGTCTACAAGGTTAGTATCATCCCTAGAGGGCGTGCGCTGGGCGTGACGATGTTCCTGCCTGAAGAAGACCGATACAGCATGAGCAAACAGCACCTTGAGAGCCAGATCTCCAGTCTGTTTGGTGGGCGACTGGCCGAAGAACTCATTTTTGGCCCCGAGCATGTGACGACGGGCGCAAGTAACGACATTGAGCGTGCGACTGATATTGCACGCAATATGGTGACCAAATGGGGTTTGTCGGAAAAGCTGGGACCACTTGCCTATACTGAAGAGGAGGGTGAGGTGTTTCTGGGTCGCTCCGTCACGCAGCATAAAAACATGTCTGATGAAACCGCGCATGTCATCGATGAGGAGATCCGACACATTATCGATCAAAATTTCGATCGCGCTAAGCGCTTGTTGATTGAAAATGAGGAAAAACTGCATTTGATGGCAGATGCGCTCATGAAATATGAAACAATCGATAGTGATCAGATCGATGCAATAATGGAAGGCCGGATTCCTGGGCCACCAGCGGATTGGACCGATGACGACGACAGTGATACGCCCGATGCAGGTGTGCCAGTATCGTCCGGAGATCAGGGCGAGTCTCCCGGGAATGAAAAGGGGGATACCTTCGGGAAACCTGCCGGACAGGTTTGAAGCATCAGTGCGGTAACGCAAACGATTTGCATCATTTCGCGTCACTACTGAGAGAATTGTAGGAATGAAGTTACTGCTCAGACTGCCGCTGAAATACGCCAGATCAAGGCGATAAAATGTGAGTTTACAAATTCAATGATCATTTTTAACGCAGAGCTGACGCATTTTAGGAGTTAATTGAGTCGTTACCATTTCGCTTGATAATGAAGGCCCTTGATTAGGGCCTTCGGTGTTTTTGTATGTCATTCATCCGTGCTTCACGTCCCCTCGTTATGGGGGTTCTCAACGTCACCCCTGACTCCTTCTCCGATGGGGGCGCTTTTGTCACGCAAGCGCGAGCCCTGCGGCATGCGGAGCGCATGGTTGCCGAGGGTGTCGATATCATTGATATTGGGGGAGAGTCCACGCGACCGGGTGCGCCGGAGGTCAGTGTCGACACAGAGCTCAAGCGTGTCTTGCCGATCATCGAAGTGCTGCGCCGCGAACTGGAAATTCCGATCTCTATCGATACGAGCAAACCTCAAGTCATGCAGGCAGCATTGGAGGCTGGCGCCGCGATGATCAACGATGTGCGTGCGCTACAGGCGCCGGGGGCTTTAGAGGCGGTGGCCAATTCCGATGTGCCAGTGTGTCTCATGCACATGCAAGGAAATCCGCGCACGATGCAAACTGAACCACAGTACGGAAATGTGGTCGAGGATATTATCGGGTTTTTGACAACACGGGTTAATGTCTGTCGATTGGCTGGCATTGCGGACGAGCGGATAGTGGTCGATCCGGGATTTGGGTTTGGCAAGACAGTGGCGCAAAACTACGCCTTGTTGAAATCGCTGCCGGAGTTGGTTGCGCTAGGTTACCCGGTGCTGGTTGGGGTGTCGCGGAAGTCGATGATTGGGCAGGTTTTGAAGGTACCGATTGAGACGCGCGACCCGGCCAGTGCGGTACTAGCGGGATTTGCTGTCGAACGAGGTGCGCAAATACTCAGAGTCCACAACGTAGCGCTGACACGGCAGGCCATTGATTTGGCGCTCGCGCTGATAAGAGGGATTGAATGACTAGAAAATATTTTGGTACAGATGGGATCCGGGCCAAAGTTGGTGATACTGTTATGTCGCCCGACTTTATTCTTAAACTGGGATGGGCTGCGGGTAAGGTCTTAGCCAATGGCCACAGGGGTGTTGTGCTGATCGGCAAAGACACGCGCGTATCGGGTTACATGCTTGAATCATCACTGCAGGCAGGGTTGTCTGCGGCCGGTGTCGATATCCGTTTGCTGGGGCCGATGCCCACTCCAGCAGTTGCTTACCTTACGCGTACCTTCCGAGCCTCGGCAGGGATTGTGATCAGCGCGTCACACAATCCATTTGATGATAATGGGGTCAAATTCTTTTCGGGAGAGGGCGTCAAGCTGCCGGATGATGTTGAACTTCAGATTGAGCAGTATCTCGAGCAGCCGATGCAGGTTGTACCTTCCGGAAAACTGGGTAAGGCCAAGCGAGTCGATGATGCAACTGGTCGGTACATTGAATTTTGCAAGCGGACTATACCTTCATCGGAAGCCCTCCATGGGCTGAAATTGGTGGTCGACTGCGCAAATGGCGCAAGTTATAACAGCGCACCCTATGTGTTTCGCGAACTTGGCGCTGAAGTGATTACGATCGGGGCATCGCCGGATGGTTTTAATATCAACCGCGATTGTGGGGCGACCGCGCCACAACGGCTCTGCGATGCTGTTGTGAGCAATCAGGCGGATTTGGGTATTGCGTTGGACGGTGATGGAGACCGGTTGATTATGGCGGACCATCGTGGCGAGGTAGTAGACGGTGACGAGGCACTCTATATTATTGCGCAGGGGCGGCGCCATGATGCAACGGCTTTTCCCGGTGGGGTGGTCGGCACGTTGATGTCCAATTTAGGGTTGGAAATTGCGCTGCGAAATCTCGATATCCCGTTTGAACGCGCGAAGGTCGGCGATCGGTATGTCATGGAAAAACTGTTGGCGCAGGGGTGGACCTTGGGGGGAGAGTCATCAGGGCATATCATTTGTCTCGACCGAACCTCCACAGGGGACGGAATCGTGGCGGCTTTGCAGGTTTTACATGTTGTTGTCAACACCGGGCGTTCGTTGCATGATCTCAAACAGGGCATGCAACGTTTTCCACAAAAGCTCGTCAATGTACCGTTGAGCAAAAAAATTGATTTGAATGGTTCCGAAACCGTTCGTGCAGCCGTGCGCGATGTGGAAGGCTCTTTGGCAGACCGGGGTCGTGTTCTCTTGCGACCATCGGGCACCGAGCCATTGATACGGGTGATGGTGGAAGGCCAGGAGGAAAGCCTGGTAGACCGCTATGCGGAACAGATCGCTGATGCGGTACGCGAGGCTGCAGCTGCTGCTGGGTGAGCGGCACGCCTGTCCGGAATGAACGACTGTGGGCGCTTTGGTTGTGCCCCGGTTGTCCGGTATCAGCTTCTTTAGTCTCTTCTGTCAGCGGTTTACTTTGCTAAAGTAATAAAACCTCACTATCCAGCCCATTTGCAATGGCTCGCTCAAGGGCCGTCATACAGCATACCGTGATAATGTGTCCACGCTATGCCAATTCATGCTGATGGCAAAGAAGCAGAGCGGCAAGTTGTCGCGATGCATGCCCACCTCCTATTACTGCACAGGCTGCTCTTCAGTACGAACCTACCCCTTTTTCATATTGATTTCTCCAATCGCGATGGGTAAGCTTGCCGGCTTCGAACGCGAGGTAATGAACTAGAGGCTTTAGAGATGCGCAGACTGCTGGTGGTGGGGAACTGGAAGCTCAATGGAACACTATCGAGTACCAAAGAGTTGCTTACGGGTGTGCTCGGAGGGATGAGCGAGGTGACTGCGGCTGACGTTGGGGTATGCCCACCTTATCCTTATCTATTACCTGCGGCTGAACTTCTGCAGGGCTCAGCAGTAGCGCTGGGAGCGCAAGATGTCTGTGATCAGGATGTGGGTGCTTTTACTGGAGAAGTTTCGGCGCCTATGCTCGTGGATGTGGGCTGTAGTCTGGTGATTGTAGGGCACTCTGAGCGGCGTAGTATTTATGGGGAGAGCGACGAGTTTACAGCAAAAAAATTTGCTGCCGCCCAGAGAAGTGGTTTGACGCCGATTCTGTGCGTCGGAGAGACACTCGATGAGCGCGAACAGGGCGTAACAGAAACAGTGGTGGCTCGTCAGCTCGATGCCGTGGTCGCGCTTGCTGGTATGGATGCTTTAGCGACGGCAGTTATCGCTTATGAACCTGTATGGGCAATAGGTACCGGTAAAACGGCATCACCTGAACAGGCGCAGGACGTCCATGCTTTTATTCGTCAACGTCTGGCAGCATCCAATGAGGCGGTAGCGAGCAAGGTGCAGATTCTCTACGGCGGGAGTGTCAAGCCCGGTAATGCGGCGGAGCTGTTTGCAAAACCCGATATCGATGGTGGATTGATTGGCGGAGCCTCTCTGAAGGCCGAGGATTTTCTGGGAATTTGTTCCGCGGTTAAATAGTCAGGATTGATAAATCATGCTTTATACCATTTTAATGGTGACAGAAGTCCTGCTTTCTATTGGTTTGATTACGCTGATACTCATGCAGCATGGCAAGGGCGCAGATGCTGGTGCGGCCTTTGGCAGTGGTGCTTCCGGGACTGTTTTTGGTTCGCGAGGGGCAAGTAATTTTTTAAGCCGTACCACTGCAATACTTGCTACGCTGTTTTTTTTAAATTGTCTGGCGCTCGCATTCTTTGTTGCGAATCAACCAAAAACAAGCAGTGTCATCGATACACTTATTGAGCAAGGTGGACAGGCGCAGAAACCTGCTTCCGAGGCAGCTCCCGCGGATTTACCGGTTGAATCAGGCGGTGCCACGGAAAATTCGCCCGCTGAGAGTGGCTCAGTAGTGCCTCAGGATATTCCTGAATAAATTATGCCGATGTGGTGGAATTGGTAGACACGCTGTCTTGAGGGGGCAGTGGCGCAAGCCGTGCCGGTTCGACTCCGGCCATCGGCACCAACTGTTATTGATCGATGTCATTTAATGACTCATCAAAATTAGCTAGGGTGCGTTGTTAGGAATTGATCTTTGATCGTTCAAGGGCATGGTGAAGATCGCTGTATTTTCATTACAGCGCAGTTCCACAACAGACGGATCGAAGAGATATTTTCTATTTAGCCTGTGTTTAAATCAGGTATAGAAACACGAAATGATAGGGGAATGGCTTGCTGCCGAGTTGATCACGCAATGCTTAGGCCACAAGCATGTTCTCTGGATGGGCCATGCCCCGGGAAGAGCTTCATATAGAATTTCTTGGGATTGCGGCGTTTGTCAAATCCAAGAGTGACCAGTGAGTTAAAATTCCGATGTAGTGCGCTTGTTGTGGAAGTCAATACGCTTCCAAGATGGGTGGCGGCCGTGTTTCAAGGTATTTCGCGCTCTACGTAGCGTTTACGCTGAGAGCCTGGCGGATTTAGCTGTTTGAAGCAAAATTTTGTGAATGCCGATAAAATGAGTTTATCAGCTGAGGCAAAGTGCTCTGGTCTACTACGAACGCGGTCGATCCGGTTGTTCGTTATTTACAGATTTGCAGTCAAACAGCGCCTAATTTCAAAGGGTTCCTAGAGAAAGGAAGCCGGTACAGTAAAAGAAATTCCAATCACTGCGCATTTGATTGGAGCAGTCATAAGAAAACGATGTCGACGGAGCGGTTATCCGTTTGATCATCAATCATATCAGGACCAGAAAATGCTAGAGCAGTACCTACCTATTCTGATCTTTCTGGCCATTGGACTGGTCATTGGTGGTGTGGCATTGGGCGCGGGCATGTTGATTGGGCCGCATCGCCCTGATCCCGCAAAAATCTCTCCCTATGAGTGTGGCTTCGAAGCCTTCGAAGACGCGCGCATGAAATTCGATGTTCGTTACTATCTCGTCGCGATACTCTTTATTATATTCGATCTCGAAATTGCTTTCCTTTTCCCTTGGGCCATCGTTTTGGACAAGATCGGTTTGTTCGGTCTGGGTGCCATGGGTGTTTTTCTTGGCATCTTGATCGTGGGGTTCATCTACGAGTGGCGCAAAGGGGCTCTGGAATGGGAATAGAAGGCGTACTGGATAAGGGGTTTGTTACCACTTCTGCCGACAAGTTAATCAATTGGGCGCGTACAGGCTCTATGTGGCCGATGACTTTTGGGCTGGCATGTTGCGCTGTGGAAATGATGCATGCTGGTGCTGCCCGGTATGACTTGGACCGATTTGGCATTCTTTTTCGCCCTAGTCCACGACAATCTGATGTCATGATCGTGGCAGGTACGTTGTGCAATAAAATGGCTCCGGCTTTACGCAAGGTCTACGACCAAATGGCTGAACCTCGCTGGGTGATTTCCATGGGCTCATGTGCCAACGGCGGCGGGTATTACCATTATTCTTATGCTGTCGTACGGGGCTGCGATCGTATTGTGCCGGTGGATGTCTATGTGCCGGGCTGTCCTCCGACTGCAGAAGCCTTGCTCTACGGTATTATTCAGCTACAAGAAAAAATACGCCGTACGAATACGATTGCCCGCTGACCCAGGCTTTGTCTATGTTGAAAGAATTACAAACCCGGATTACTGATCGCTTTAAACAAGAATGCATAGCAGCGGAGATCGCGCATGCAGAGCTAACGATTGAGATTACGCCGAAGGCATTGGTGTCGGTCTGCCAAGCGTTACGCGATGAGTTTGGCTTTGAGCAGCTGATCGATTTGTGTGGCGTGGATTATCTTACCTATGGTGAAGGAGAGTGGGAGACCGAGTCTGCCTCTGGTGAGGGGTTCAGTCGGGGTGTCCAGCCGGTCACTTCGGGGCGCTTCAGTTACTCGGATGTATCGGAGATGCCTGTAGAGCATGAGCAGCCACGGTACGCTGTGGTTTATCACTTATTATCGCTGGAACACAATCAACGTTTACGTTTGCGTGTGCGCTGTGCGGATGATGACTTTCCGGCAGTGGTGTCGTTAGTAGACGTTTGGGCGAGTGCGAACTGGTTCGAGCGCGAGGCGTTCGATTTATACGGCATCGTTTTTGAGGGGCATCCGGATTTGCGTCGGATTTTGACGGATTATGGTTTTATTGGCCATCCTTTCAGAAAAGACTTTCCGCAAATCGGGCAGGTGGAGATGCGCTACGATCCAGAACAGAAGCGCGTGCTATATGAGCCGGTATCAGTCGAACCCCGAGTATTGGTGCCTAAAGTTATTCGCGAAGCCCAGCAGGAAATCAAAGAAGCGCCAAGCGATGAGGTGGTGATTGTTCCGGGGGGGCGCGAAGATGCCTGAGATTCGCAATTACACGTTGAATTTTGGTCCTCAACATCCAGCGGCGCATGGCGTGTTGCGCCTAGTTTTGGAAATGGATGGTGAAGTGGTGCAGCGAGCCGATCCACATATCGGGCTCCTGCATCGTGGGACAGAAAAACTCGTCGAGAACAAGCCATATAATCAAAGTATTGGGTATATGGATCGTCTCGATTACGTCTCCATGATGTGCAATGAGCATGGTTATGTTCTAGCTATCGAGAAACTGCTGGGTATTGAGCCCCCGCTTCGGGCTCAATACATCCGCGTCATGTTCGATGAGATTACCCGTATTCTGAATCATCTGCTCTGGATAGGGGCGCACGCTTTTGACGTTGGCGCAATGACCATGTTTCTCTATGCCTTTCGTGAGCGGGAAGATCTCATGGATGTCTACGAGGCAGTGTCGGGTGCGAGATTGCACGCCACCTATTATCGGCCGGGAGGGGTGTATCGAGATTTACCTGATAGTATGCCGAAATATCAGCCCTCCAAGTACCATTCAAAAGCGGAAGTGGCGCGGCTCAATGCCGCTCGGGAAGGCGATATGCTCGATTTTATCGAGGATTTTACCGAACGCTTTCCCGGCTATGTCGATGAATACGAAACCCTTTTGACCGATAATCGTATCTGGAAACAGCGTACCGTTGGAATCGGTGTTGTTAGTCCTGAACGCGCGTTACAAATGGGGTTGACCGGGCCGATGTTGCGTGGTTCTGGGGTTGCATGGGATCTGCGGAAAAAACAGCCTTACGAAGTCTACGATCAGTTGGAATTCGACATTCCAGTCGGTGTGACGGGTGACAGTTATGACCGTTATCTGGTTCGCGTGGAAGAGATGCGCCAGTCCAATCGAATTATCCAACAATGCATAACTTGGCTGCGCAATAATCCGGGGCCGGTCATGTTGGATGATCATAAGATCACGCCGCCGCCTCGCGCCAAGGTCAAGGAAGATATGGAGGCCCTGATTCATCACTTCAAATTATTTACCGAGGGCTATGCTGTGCCAGAGGGAGAAGTCTATAGTGCGGTCGAACATCCCAAAGGTGAGTTCGGTGTCTATTTGATTTCGGATGGTGCCAATAAGCCGTTTCGTGTGAAAGTACGGGCACCTGGATTCGCACATTTGCAGGCTTTGGACGAAATGTCTCGCGGGCATATGTTGGCGGATGTGGTAACCATTATTGGTACGCAAGACATCGTTTTCGGGGAGATTGATCGCTGATGAGCATGACGCCTGAACGCAAAGCGGAACGCTTGAGCGCACATATCGTTGAAGAAATCGATCATTGGTTGGCGCGGTATCCCCAAGACCAACGTCAATCAGCAGTGCTGGGTGCCTTGCGGGCGGTCCAGCACGAACAGGGTTATTTGAGCACGGAGATGATGGATGCCGTGGCAGATTATATCGGCATGCCAGAAATTGCCGTGTATGAGGTGGCCAGTTTCTATTCTATGTTCAACCTACAACCGGTTGGGCGGCATGAAATATCGGTGTGCAACAATATTTCCTGCATGTTGAGAGGCGCTGAAGATATGATTGCGCATCTCGAAGCGCGATTGGGCATCAAGTTGGGGGAGAGCACGCCAGACGGCAAGATTTTCTTGAAAAAAGAGGAAGAATGTCTAGCTGCCTGTGCGGGGGGGCCCATGATGCAGGTTGACCATGTTTACTATGAGAATCTTACGATTGAAAAAATCGACGAGATTCTGGATCAATTGGATTAATCCATGGCGAATCAGGTTTGTTTTCAAACGTTACAGTTTGGTGATCAGGCGCATACGCTGGAGTCGTATCGGCAAGTTGGTGGCTATGAGGCGTGGGAACGTATTCTCAAAGAGAGTGTAAAACCGGAAGATGTAATTGCCGAAGTAAAAAAATCTAATCTGCGCGGACGTGGTGGCGCTGGATTCCCCACTGGATTGAAATGGAGTTTCATGCCCCGCTCGACTCCTGGGCAGAAGTACGTGGTCTGCAATTCGGACGAATCTGAACCTGGTACCTGCAAAGATCGGGATATTCTGAGATTTAACCCCCATGCATTGGTGGAAGGCATGGCGATCGCTGGCTATGCGATCGGTGCAACGGTTGGATACAACTACATGCGGGGTGAATTTTTGGATGAACCTTTCAGGCGATTTGAGCAAGCAGTCCAAGAAGCGTATGAAGCCGGATACCTGGGCAAGGATATTCTTGGTAGCGGGGTGGATTTCGATCTGTTTGGTTCGCTTGGCGCAGGTGCTTATATCTGCGGCGAAGAAACCGCATTGTTGGAATCGCTGGAGGGAAAAAAGGGACAACCCCGTTTCAAACCACCGTTCCCTGCAAACTTTGGTCTTTATGGTCGCCCTACCACGATCAATAATACCGAATCGCTGTCATCTATTCCGGTCATCATGCGTCGTGGTGGGCAATGGTTTGCCGATCTTGGAGTGGAAGGTGCTGGTGGGGAAAAGTTGTTTTCTGTATCAGGGCACGTAGAAAAACCAGGTAATTTTGAGATACCGCTGGGGACGCCTTTTGCCGATTTATTGGCTTTGGCAGGGGGTGTGTGGAAAGGCCGCAAGCTCAAGGCAGTGATACCCGGGGGGTCTTCTGTGCCTGTCGTGCCAGCAGAAATCATGCTGGAAGTGGAGATGGACTATGACTCCATTAGCAAGGTCGGTTCCTATTTGGGTTCCGGTGCGGTGATCGTCATGGATGAAACCACCGATATGGTGAAAGCCCTGCAGAGAATTTCGAGATTTTATTACTCAGAATCCTGCGGCCAATGTACGCCCTGCCGAGAAGGCACGGGTTGGATGTATCGCATGTTAACTCGCATTATCGAAGGCAAAGGGCGAGCAGAAGATTTGGACGCATTGAACGATGTGGCGCGCAAGATCGAGGGACGTACGATTTGTGCCTTAGGTGATGCGGCGGCAATGCCGGTTCGCAGTTTCCTAGAGTATTTTGGGGACGAATTTAAGTATTACATCGAGCATGGTCGAAGCCTGGTGGCTACCTGAGGCTCGTCCATGACTGACGTCTCGTATGTGCCCTTACCCGTTAAACAGCTCGATTGAGAGTGGTCGGGGCCTCAGCAGCGTTGGCAGCCGCACGTGACGCTGCGGGACAGATTACAGCACGCAATCAATCGAGCTGCTTCGGTATAACGGAAAAACAAACCTATGAGCGACGCGAAGGTAACCCTGGAGATCAACGGTCACAGAGTGCAAGCTGCGCCGGGGAGTATGATTATTCAGGCTGCCGATGAGGCAGGCATTCTCATCCCGCGCTTTTGCTATCACCATAAACTGTCGATTGCGGCCAATTGTCGCATGTGCATGGTCGAGGTGGAAAAAGCACCTAAGCCATTGCCAGCTTGCGCCACACCCGTTAGTGATGGCATGAAGGTGTTCACCGAGTCTGAGCTGGCGCGAGACGCACAGCAGGGCACGATGGAGTTTCTGCTGATTAACCACCCTCTGGACTGCCCCATTTGCGATCAGGGCGGAGAGTGTGAATTGCAGGATCTGGCTGTTGGGTATGGTGAGGATGCTTCGCGCTATACCGAAGCCAAGCGTGTGGTGCTCGACAAAGACATCGGGCCTTTAGTGGCGACCGAAATGACGCGCTGCATTCAGTGTACGCGCTGTGTTCGGTTTGGCGAGGAAATAGCCGGGGTCCGGGAGCTGGGCGCGACAGGTCGCGGTGAACATATGGAAATCGGCACCTATATCGAAAAAAGTCTAGTGTCTGAGTTGTCGGGTAATGTCATCGATCTATGCCCGGTGGGTGCACTCACGGCCAAGCCCTCTCGATATACCTACCGTCCCTGGGAATTACGCCAAGTTCTTTCGGTCGCACCACACGACTGTGTTGGTTCGAATGTTTCATTACATTTACGGAATGGCGCGCTAACCCGGGTCGTCCCGCATGACAATGAATCAATTAATGAATGCTGGATTTCAGATCGGGACCGCTTCTCCTATGAAGGCATTCAGGTTGAACGTTGCGAACAGCCAATGATCAAACAGGCCGACGGTTGGCGGAGCGTGGACTGGCAGACAGCACTGAACGCCATGCATAAGCAGTTTTCCGATTACGCGCCTGAAGACATTGCCGTTTTTATGTCGCCCAATGCAACGCTTGAGGAGCATTACCTCGCACAGCGTTATTTTCGGGGTATCGGGGTATCGACCTTAGAGCATCGGCTGCGCCAGATGGATTATTCCCATCAAGACGATACAGCCTTGTTTCCTTGGTTAGGGCTGGGGTTTGATGAAATCCCCAAACAAGACAGTATCCTGCTCGTAGGTTTCGATGCACGTCGAGGTGCGCCCATTCTTGGTCATCGGATCCGCGAAGCTACCAAGCAGGGTGCCTCAGTCAGCTCGATCAATTTGCGCGATCATGACCTAAGATTTTCACAGCTTGAACAAGTCCTGGTTGCGCCAAAGGAGATGGTTGAAGTACTGGCGGCTGTGACCAAATTCATTTTGGCGGAAAAACACGCCGAAATTCCGCAGCCTCTTGCTCCCTTGCTTGAAACGCTTGAGGTGAGTGATGTGGCTGCACGCATCGCAACATCGTTATTGCAAGCCGAGGACGCGTGGATTCTGTTGGGCCAGATCGCTCAGCAGCACCCCGAGTACGCAGCACTCAGTGCTTTGGCGAGTGCAATCGCAGCGGCAGGAGGTGTCAAGCTTGGTTTCGCTAGTGATGGAGCCAATGCCGCGGGTGCTTGGCTAGCGGGTACAGTTCCGCATCGCGGTACCGCAGGGGAGGCGGTGAAAGCTGTCGGTAAGAATTTAGCAGAATGCCTTGAACAGCCACCCAAAGCAGCTTTTCTATTCGGTATCGAACCGCGGTTCGATTTTTACGATGCGGCCGCTGCGACGGCAATGTTCGAAGCCAGCGAATTTGTCGTGATGGCCAGTAGCTTTGTGAACGATGACATTCGCGCGCAAGCCGATGTCATATTGCCTATAGCCAGTGCGTTTGAAACCTCAGGTACTTTTGTTAATGGCGCTGCTCAGTGGCAGAGCTTTCAAGGCGCGGTTGCCCCGCCTGGAGAGGCGCGTCCGGGCTGGAAAATATTTCGCGTGTTAGGCAATGTGGCCGACCTCGATTGCTTTGACTACACCCATAGCCGTGAAGTCCGTGACGAACTAAAAGCCCAGCTTGAGACCATCGAGTCCTTCAGCAGTTTGAGCAACATCAATGGCCGTTATGTACGCGCAAAATACGATGAAATCGGGCTCCAGCGCATCTCCGATATCGCGTTGTATAGTAGCGATGCATTAGTGCGTCGGGCAGCTTCGCTTCAGGCAACGCCTATCGTCCGTGATGAGGGATTACGGCTCAATTCACGGGAAGTTGAAAAATATGGTCTTGCCGCGGTGCAGCGTGTCAGAGTGACTCAGGGTTCAGCCGTGGTAGAAATGCCATTGATCGTGGATGACTCGATTCCTGCCAATTGTGCTTATGTGGCGACAGGGACGGTGTACAGCAGCGCTTTGGGGGCTGCTTTTGGCCCAATCAAAGTCGAGAAGGTTTAACGAAAAAGGTCTGTATGGATAAGATTGCATCATTATTGGGATTCCTGCCGGAATCGGTAGTGGCCATCATTATGATTCTTATCAAAATCATATTGATCATTGTGCCCATCATGGTGGCGGTCGCCTATTTGACCTTCGCCGAACGCAAAATCATCGGCTATATCCAGGTGCGCATTGGACCCAATCGAGTGGGTCCCAAAGGCTGGCTGCAGCCCATTGCCGATGCACTCAAATTGATGACCAAAGAGGTCATCCTGCCAGAAAATGCCAATCGTTTCTTGTTTCTTATTGCGCCACTGTTGGTATTGGGGCCGGCATTGGCTGCTTGGGCAGTCATTCCGTTCAACGATGGTTGGATCCTTTCAAATATTAATGCTGGGTTGTTATACATTCTGGCGCTGACCTCTTTGGGGGTCTATGGCGTCATCCTGGCGGGGTGGGCATCTAACTCCAAGTATGCGCTGCTTGGTGGTTTGAGGACGGCAGCGCAGCTCGTCTCCTACGAGATCGCAATGGGTTTTGCGTTGGTCGGCGTGCTCATGGCGACTGGAAGTCTCAATCTGGAAGAGATCGTCAATGTGCAACGAGGTGGGATTCATCATTGGTTGTTCATACCACTCATTGGATTGTTTCTCGTCTACTTTATTGCCGGCGTGGCGGAAACGAATCGTGCCCCTTTCGATGTCGCAGAGGGAGAATCGGAAATCGTTGCGGGTTTTCATGTGGAATATTCTGGGATGGCCTTTGCGATTTTCTTTCTCGCAGAATATGCGAACATGATATTGATCAGTGCACTGACTGCGACCTTGTTTTTGGGTGGCTGGCTGTCGCCTTTCGAAGGTCTGCTACCTGCGAGTGTCTTTGAAATACCAGTTCTGGGATCTCTCCTGGGCAACGGGATCCATTGGTTGGTTTTTAAGACCGCCTTTTTTTTGCTGTTGTTTTTGTGGTTCCGCGCCACCTTTCCGCGGTATCGCTACGATCAAATTATGCGTTTGGGTTGGAAAGTATTGATTCCTGTAACGCTCGTATGGATTTTTGCCGAAGGTATTGCCATTGCGTTCGGATGGACGCCTTGGGCATAGGAGACCATTAGCTATGGGCAAGTTACAACACTTCGTAAAAAGTTTTACGCTCTCGGAACTACTCAAGGGGATGGGTGTTACCGGGAAATACATGCTGGCCAAAAAAGTCACTATACAGTATCCCGAAGAACGTACTCCTCAGTCACCCCGATTCCGCGGGCTTCATGCACTTCGCCGTTACCCCAACGGAGAGGAGCGTTGTATCGCGTGTAAGTTATGTGAAGCAGTTTGTCCTGCGCTGGCAATTACCATTGAATCAGAAGAGCGGGCCGATGGGACGCGTCGGACGACACGTTATGACATCGATCTTTTTAAATGCATTTTTTGCGGATTTTGTGAAGAAGCCTGTCCGGTAGATTCAATCGTGGAGACTCGTATTTTTGATTATCACTTTGAGCAGCGTGGTGAGCAGATTATGACGAAAGACAAGCTGCTGGCCATCGGTGACCAATATGAGGAGCAGATTGCGGCAGATCGTGCCGCCGATGCACCCTATCGCTAACGACGATTCAAGGTACAAGCATGACTTTTCAAATGTTCCTCTTTTATTTTTTTGCGACGATCCAGGTGTTTGCGGGACTGCGTATGATTTCAGTGCGTAATCCCGTGCATGCGGCTCTGTTTCTGGTGTTGAGTTTCGTCTGCGCTGCGTCGTTGTGGATTTTGATGGAAGCTGAGTTTCTTGGGTTGTTGATCGTTTTGGTCTACGTTGGCGCCGTGCTTGTGCTATTCCTTTTTGTGGTCATGATGCTGGACATTAATATCGCGCAAATCCGTGAAGGTTTTGCACGCTATTTGCCAATAGCGGCAGTGGCCGCATTGGTGATGGTGGTACAGATGATCTGGGTTTTGAACGATAAGGTTTTCAAAGCCTCAGCGCCGCCTCCGGCTCTCCCAGAATACAATAATACTGAAGCATTGGGAGAAGTGCTGTATACCCAATATGTATTGCAGTTTGAAATTGCGGCCGTGATTTTGTTGGTAGCGATTATAGCGGCGATTGCTTTGACACTGCGCAAGCGGCCCACAACGAAGTATCAGAATCCAGGTGAGCAAATTAAGGTTAAACGGAATGATCGAGTACGTCTGGTGCAGATGAAAGCAGAGAAAAATGAGGTGGAGCCGGAATGATTTCGTTGACACACTACCTGGTTTTGGGTGCGATTTTGTTTTCCATCTCGATTGCAGGCATTTTCCTCAATCGTAAAAATGTCATCGTGCTGCTGATGTGTATTGAGTTGATGCTCCTGGCTGTGAATACCAACTTTATAGCGTTTTCCCACTATCTTCACGACATTACAGGGCAGGTATTCGTTTTCTTTATATTAACAGTCGCGGCCGCTGAGGCGGCCATTGGTTTGGCTATCCTGGTGGTGCTGTTTCGTAATAAACGCACGATCAATGTCGAAGCACTTGACGACTTGAAGGGGTAAGCAAAATGAAGACCCTCTCATTACTGGTTCCTCTTGCACCTTTAATAGGCTCGATGATTGCGGGCTTGTTTGGAGGGCGTATCGGCCGTAGAGGCGCACACAGCGTGACAATTTTAGGCGTGGCGGTTTCATTTGTTGCAGCGCTGTTTGTCTTCAATGCGGTTACCCTCCAGGGCCAAGGACCGATCAATTTCACGCTTTACCAATGGGCACTGAGCGATGGAGTTGGTTTTCAGGTCGGGTTTTTGCTGGATAACCTGACTACGCTCATGATGATTGTAGTTACCTTTGTTTCACTCATGGTGCATATCTATACCATCGGCTACATGGCTGATGATGAACACAATTGGCCCAAGGGAAGTTTGGCGGGAAAAAACAGCTACCAGCGCTTTTTTAGCTACATCTCTTTGTTTACTTTCTCCATGCTGATGCTTGTCATGGCAAACAACTTCATGCAGTTATTTTTTGGTTGGGAAGCAGTTGGTCTCGTGTCCTATTTGTTGATTGGATTTTGGGCTTCGAGAGAATCGGCCGTCTATGCAAACTTAAAAGCGTTTCTGGTCAATCGTGTCGGGGATTTTGGGTTTTTGCTGGGGATTGCCACGTTGCTCATGTTTGCCGGAAGTATGGACTACATGACTGTGTTTGGGACGGTGAAGCAGTTGTCAGAACAAAGTATCAACATCTTCGGCAGTACGGAATGGTCGGTCATCACGGTCGCATGCATTTTGCTGTTCATCGGTGCGATGGGTAAATCCGCCCAGGTGCCGCTACATGTCTGGCTGCCAGATTCGATGGAAGGCCCCACGCCCATCTCAGCGTTGATTCATGCTGCGACTATGGTGACTGCAGGTATTTTTATGGTCGCCAGAATGTCGCCTTTGTTTGAACACAGCGAAGTGGCGCTTTCTTTCGTGATGGTGATTGGTGCCCTGACCGCCTTTTTTATGGGGTTGATTGGCATTGTGCAAAATGACATCAAACGGGTCGTTGCGTATTCAACGCTATCACAACTGGGTTATATGACTGTGGGGCTTGGAGCATCAGCCTATGCAGCTAGCGTTTTTCATTTAATGACGCATGCATTTTTCAAAGCTTTGCTCTTTTTGGCAGCTGGTTCAGTGATCATCGCCATGCACCATGAGCAAGACATGCGCAAAATGGGCGGCCTGAGAAAGTACATGCCGATTACCTATCTGACTTCATTAGTGGGATCACTGGCATTGATTGGCTTTCCTGGATTTTCCGGCTTTTTTTCTAAGGATGCGATTATCGAGGCAGTGAAACTTTCTGAATTGCCAGGTTCTGGCTTTGCATACCTCATGGTGTTGTTAGGCGTATTTGTTACGGCATTCTATAGCTTTCGTATGTTTTTCCTGGTTTTTCATACCAAGGAAAGAATGGATCAACATACCAAGGAACATTTGAAAGAGTCTCCGTGGGTTGTGACAGTTCCATTGTTAGCGCTCGCTGTGCCTTCTTTACTCGCAGGTGTGTTGATTGATCCTATTGTCGTGGGTGATTACTTCAAGCAAGTGCTCTTTGTCGATCATCATCACGCTGCGATACATCATTTGACCGAGCACTATCATGGTGTTACGGCATTCATTCTTCATGGCATGACGGCGTTACCGTTTTGGCTTGCCATCAGTGGTGTCGCCACCGCTGCCTATATCTACCTATTGCACCCCGAAATCGCAGCGGCGATGAAAACTAAGTTTCGTTGGCTGCATGCAGTGCTGATGAATAAATACGGATTCGATGATTTCAACCAGAGAGTTTTTGCTAACGGATTTACCCGGATTGGAGGTATGTTTTCTCAAGTAGGCGATCGCCTTTTGATCGACGGCCTTGTTAATGGCACTGCTAAGGCTGTTGGCGTGATTGCGATACTGAGTCGCCATATGCAAACCGGATATCTTTATCATTACACGTTTGTGATGATATTGGGGTTGATCGGGCTGGTTGGGTGGATTGTTTTCAGTGGTTAAGCGTTTATGCACTCAGCGTTCAGTGACGCTGGAGCACTCCAGATTGCCTGCTCGTTACGCTTTCGGTAAAGCCGTGTGATGGCATGTACAGCTATACAAATCAGGATTAAAGCGTTGAGTGGATTATTTTTATTTTGGAACCGGCGCAAACGGTGGAATCTGTCACAGTTGTCGATCCCTGCGCGAAAATTTTCTGAAATGATTTGCACTAAACAGTGGCATATAGAAAAAGGGTATGCAGCAGGCCCGTCGAAGTCGATAGCAGCGTACGCAGAATTACCGTTACCTTTCGCGAGGGTTCAAAAGCTGCTGAATTTTTCCCACAAACAGACGGCTTCCCAAGGCTTATAAGGGGATTTCATGTTTTCAGATTGGCCTTTACTTAGCTTATTGATTTGGCTGCCTATAGTAGGTGGTTTCTTGCTATTGCTGATAGGTGAGCGATCGCCGGATGGCGTGCGTTTTGCAGCTTTAGGTATCTCACTGCTGACATTCTTGCTGAGTGTGCCGTTATATACCTCTTTTGATGCAAGCACAGCGCAAATGCAGTTTGTGGAAATGCAACCTTGGATTGCAGCTTTCAATATCAACTACCATTTGGGCGTCGATGGTATATCCATGCCACTCATTATCTTAACCACATTTTCCACCTTGCTGGTTGTGGTAGCTGCATGGGAGGTCATTCAATATCGAGTATCTCAGTACATGGCTGCTTTTCTGATACTCAATGGCATCATGGTGGGTGTTTTTGCTGCATTGGATGCAGTGCTTTTCTACGTCCTGTTCGAAGCAATGCTGGTCCCCATGTTCATCATCATTGGTATTTGGGGTGGTCCAAGGCGTGTTTACGCGACAATAAAGTTTTTTCTCTATACTTTTCTGGGATCAGTGTTCATGCTGATCTCTTTGATCTATCTATATATCCAGTCCGGAAGCTTTGAAATTCTCGAGTACCATCGTTTGCCGTTAGCAATGGCACCGCAAGTTTTAATATTTCTTTCGTTTTTGGTGGCCTTTGGTGTCAAAGTGCCCATGTGGCCCGTGCACACGTGGTTGCCGGATGCGCACGTAGAAGCGCCAACGGGAGGTTCCGTGATTTTGGCTGCGATCATGCTAAAGATCGGTGGTTATGGTTTTCTCAGATTTTCACTGCCGATTACACCCGATGCAAGTCGAGCGCTCGATTGGCTGGTAATCCTTATGTCATTAGTAGCAGTGGTCTATATTGGGTTTGTAGCACTCGCGCAGCGTGATATGAAAAAGCTCATTGCTTATTCATCGATTTCACATATGGGGTTTGTGACATTGGGCTTCTTTATCTTATATGCCATTCAAGAAAATACCGGTAGTCTGAACGGGGCGGTTATGGCGATTGAGGGAGGCATGGTGCAGATGGTTTCGCACGGCCTTATATCAGGCGCTATGTTCTTGAGCGTTGGCGTTCTCTATGATCGCATGCACAGCCGGGAAATCGCCGATTATGGTGGTGTCGTGCATAGTATGCCGATTTTTGCAGGCTTTATGGTTTTGTTCGCTATGGCCAATTCCGGGCTGCCGGGCACGTCGGGTTTTGTGGGTGAATTTCTGGTAATACTGGCCAGCTTTAAAGCAAGTTTTTGGATTGCCTTTTTAGCCGCTACGACACTCATACTTGGAGCGGCCTATACGCTGTGGATGGTGAAGCGGGTTTTATTCGGTGAGGTAGCGAACGAAAAGGTCGCTGCGCTACAGGATATCAATCGCCGCGAATGGCTGATTTTGGCGGTACTGGCGCTAGGCATCATTTTGATAGGTGTGTGGCCGAATCCGTTACTAGAGATCATGCATGCTACGATAGAAAACATAGCCCAGCAGGCTGCTGGTTCCAAACTTTAAACCGATGATGGATACGACCATGTCCGATCTGGTGCCTGTTATTCCAGAAATTTTTATTCTCACCATGACTTGCGTCTTGTTACTGGTGGATCTGTTTATCAAGGAGGATCAGCGGGACATTGTCTACTGGTTCAGCTTGGCGATTTTGGCAAGTGCTTTTTTGCTCACGTATCAAGGGCAGCCAAGCGAGCGTGAACTTGTGTTCGGTGCTAGTTTTGTTCGCGATTCACTGAGTGACATTCTCAAGTTATTCGTTTATGTAGTGAGTGCGGGCGTGTTTATTTATGCGCGGGATTATCTAAAGCTCAAAGGAATGTATAAAGGTGAGTTTTTCCTCCTTGGCTTGTTTGCTGTGCTTGGGATGATGCTCATGATCTCGTCTGCCAGCTTCCTCACTTTATATTTGGGATTGGAGTTACTTGCCCTGTCGCTTTATGCCATGGTTGCATTGGAATACCATTCTGCCCGGGCTTCAGAAGCGGCGATGAAATACTTTGTTTTGGGGGCCGTAGCATCGGGCATTTTGCTCTATGGCATGTCGATTATGTACGGTCTAACCGGTACGTTGAATATCTATGAAATTCAAGCGCGTCTGTTGGAGGCGGGAGATGCTGGTCGTACCGGGGTGGCGTTTGCTATGGTGTTTATATTAGTGGGCGTGGCTTTCAAATTGGGCGCTGTACCATTCCATATGTGGGTGCCGGATGTCTATGATGGTGCTCCCACAGCCGTCACGAATTTTATTGGCTCGGCTCCGAAAATCGCGGCGTTTGCCATGGTGGTACGCCTGGTGATTGAGGGTATGGGGAGTCTGCACGAACAGTGGTTGCAGATATTTCTGGTGCTTGCAGTACTTTCTTTGCTCATCGGTAATGTGCTCGCGATCCCACAAACCAATATTAAAAGAATGTTGGCTTATTCTACCATCGCACATATCGGCTTTATCGTACTCGGTGTCTTAGTGGGCACTGCTGATGGCTACAGCGCTGCACTGTTTTATACACTGGTCTATGCACTGATGTCGATGGGTGGGTTTGGCGTGCTTTTGATGTTGCGCAGAGAAGGCCAAGAAATCGAGCTGATCAATGATTTGAAAGGTTTGAACGATCGACATCCATGGCTCGCATTTATGATGATGTTATTAATGATCTCTATGATCGGCATACCTGGCACGGTGGGTTTCGTGGCCAAACTTTGGGTATTGGAAGCGCTGATACATGAAGGTTTCATTTCGCTCGCTGTATTCGCAGTGGTAATGTCAGTGATCGGTGCGTATTACTATTTGCGGGTGATTAAAACCCTGTATTTCGACAAACCAGACAGCGAATTGGTGATGACCAGCAATTGGGACTCGCGGTTATTAGTCTCTGCCAATGGCTTGGCCATGCTCGTGCTGGGCTTGTTTCCTGGTTTACTGGTTCCTCTGTGCGTCGCAGCGTTCGCGGGCTGACAGCGCGCAGATGAAAACAACCCATGGCTACTCAGCTAACCCCTGAAATGCGCCAGATCAAGGTGAAAAATACGAGTTTATAAGTTGTAAATGTCCATTTTTGGACGCAGAGCTGGCGTATGTCGGTGGTCACCCGAACAAAGGCTTCATAATTTAACAACTCGCTAAGTAATTACAACAATCCATAGTAAGGCGTCATACAGAGCGTCCCTGGTGTACCGGATCAAGACGCTGCTCGCCGGTAATGCCCCGGTTCTGGTCAAGAGGTGCAGCACTGAGACTGATCATCTGGGGCGTTTCCTGCAGGCTGGTCCTTCGTAATTGATTGTCTGAGTAAGTGGAGCACAGTGTTCGAGCTTATTGCTTGAAATCGACAAGATCGCCCTTATTGAATAATCGTCGCTGAGTAAAACAGGCGAAAGGAGACGCATCAATCAGCGTAAAGGCGCTGTGTATTGGTAATATAGAGGAGTGTTTTAGCAAATTTTAAAGCGGGTGCGTGTTTGTATCATTCGTCACTAAGGTTCACAGCGGGTCGACGACGGAAGCCAGTAGGGTAGGGGCGCGATTTCCAGCGTTGAGAATTGGTTGTGAACAGGCCGACAGGTGGCAGTTGAGAGCGTGCAAGCTTTTTGCGCACTGCTGACTGAATCGAGGGGTTAACACGTGTCTTTCAAAAGATACCGAAAGGCCCTTGATTAATTGTTAAAGGATCTCTATTATACGCTCCCTCAGTTGCGGGGTGGAGCAGTCTGGCAGCTCGTCGGGCTCATAACCCGAAGGTCGCAGGTTCAAATCCTGCCCCCGCTACCAAGTATGCGGCCCCTCTTGAGGGGCTTTTTTATTGCCGCCACATCGAGAGCGTAGCGGCGCACAAATTGAGGGGCTTCGGCCCTTTTTTTATACCTGATTTTGCAGGTCTGTGTCGTGATGAGATGTGCCGCCAGCACGTGACTTTAGGCGTATATAGCTGATTTTAAATGGGTTTAAGTGAGAAATTAGAAGCAATCATCAAGCCGGTGGTGGAGAGCTTTGGATGTGTACTTTGGGGTGTTGAATTTCGCCCGCTGCAGAAAAGCGCGTTATTGCGCATATTCATTGATAAACAGGGTGGTGTTTCGTTGGACGATTGCTCGAATGTGAGTTACCAACTCAGCGGGGTGTTGGACGTTGAGGATCCGATACAAATGCCGTACACATTGGAGGTTTCGTCCCCGGGCATTGATAGGCCACTTCTTAAACCGGAACATTTTACTGAATACCGAGGTGCCACGATCAAGGTTCGATTACAGTGGCCGATTGAAGGGTCGCGAAACTTTCAAGGCATCTTAGAATCATCCAATGATGAGCAGATTGAGTTGGCGCAGGACGGTCGGGTTATACAGATCCCTTATGCAGCGATTACCAAGGCCCGCCTGAAGCTTGACGTGGATTTTAGCAACAAAGGTTCGTTGCAATGAGTAAAGAGATACTATTAGTAGCTGACGTCGTTTCCAATGAGAAAGGCGTTGACAAAGAAGTGATATTTGACGCCTTGGAGGCGGCATTGGCCTCCGCGACGAAGAAAAATTACGGTGGCGAGATCGATGTGCGAGTGCACATTGATCGCGAAACGGGTGATTATGAGACGTTTCGTCGCTGGGAGGTTGTGGATGATGAAGATCCTGAGTTCGAGTCTCCCAAGACGCAAGTGCTATATAGCTACGCGATTAAGGATCATCCCGATGTTCAGGTGGGTGACTTTATAGAGGAGCCAATCGAGTCGGTTGAGTTCGGGCGCATTGGTGCTCAAACTGCAAAGCAGGTCATCGTACAGAAAGTGCGTGAAGCCGAACGCCGCCAGATCGTGGATATTTACGCCAATAAGATTGGCGAGCTCGTCATGGGCACGGTTAAACGAGCCGAGCGGAAAGGCGTGTTCATCGACCTGGGCAACAACGTGGAAGCCTTTATTCCACGAGACGAGTTGATTCCTCGTGAGGCAGTGCGCACGGGAGACCGTATTCGCGGTTATCTCAAAGAAGTGCGTTCCGAAGTGCGCGGACCTCAGTTGTTTGTGAGCCGGACAGACCCTCAGTTCCTAGTGGAGCTCTTCAAGCTTGAGGTGCCTGAGGTCGGCCAAGGTGTAATCGATATTATGGGTGCATCACGGGATCCCGGTTTGCGGGCGAAGATTGCCGTGCGATCCAACGATCCGCGGCTTGATCCTGTGGGTGCTTGTGTGGGTATGCGCGGTTCTCGGGTACAAGCGGTCTCGAATGAGCTGGGTGGAGAGCGCGTCGATATCATCCTTTACGACGATAATCCGGCTCAGTTTGTCATCAATGCCATGTCTCCGGCAGAAGTCGTGTCGATCGTGGTGGATGAAGACAAGCATGCGATGGACATTGCCGTGACCGAGGAAAAACTCTCTCAGGCAATCGGGCGAAATGGCCAAAATATCCGGCTTGCCAGCCAACTGACCGGTTGGGAACTCAATGTCATGTCTGAAGATGAGGCTTCCCAGAAAAGTGAATCTGAAGCCCGTGAGTTTATGGAGCAATTCATGAATGCGCTGGATGTGGATGAGGATGTTGCCGCGATCCTGGTGCAGGAAGGGTTTACCAGCGTAGATGAGATCGCCTATGTGCCTGCCAACGAGTTGCTGGAGATCGAAGAGTTCGATGAGGACATCGTCGAGGAGCTACGCAATCGTGCCAGAGATGCGCTTTTGACAAATGCCATTGCTAAGGAAGAGTTGGCCGATGTTGCAGGCGAGCCTGAGCCAGATTTACTCTCGCTGGAGGGTATGGATGAAGCGACGGCGAAGGCGTTAGCGGAAAAAGGGATCTGCAGTATGGAAGATTTGGCAGAACAGGCAGTGGAAGACATTTTGGAAATCGAAGGGATCGACGAAGAGCGTGCCGCGGCGCTGATTATGAAGGCGCGAGAGCCTTGGTTTGCGGAAGAGGCTGAATAAGGCCCTGGAGGTGAAAGCTGATGAGTGATGTGACAGTTAAACAACTTGCAGATGTAGTCGGTACGCCGGTCAGCAGATTGTTGGAACAAATGAAAGAGGCCGGGATAGAGATCAGCGATCCCGAAGAAGGTGTCAGCGAAGAGCAGAAAATGAAGCTGCTCAATCACCTGCGTCAATCCCATGGCAAGAAAAGCGCCAGCGAATCGGGTAAAAAGATTACCCTGAAGCGCAAGAAAGTTTCTCAGCTCAAAGTGGGTGCAGCAGGTGGTCGTGCCAAAACCGTCAATGTCGAGGTTCGCAAGCGGCGCACCTACGTCAAACGCGATGATCAGCAAGAGCAAGCCCCGACCGAAGCCCAGCCGAGCGCTGAAGCGCCAAAAACGCGCATGGAAGAATTGACGCGTCAGGTCGAAGCCGAGCGCAAAGCGTTGCTGGAGGCTCAGCGAGCTAAAGAAGAGGCGGCGAAACAGGCTGAAGAGGAGAAACGTCAGGCCGAAGAGGCTGCGCGCCAGGCTGAAGAAGCCGCGCGTCAAGCGGAGGAAGCTGCACGTTTGGCTGAAGAAGCCGCGCGTCAAGCGGAGGAAGAAGCTTTAGCGCGCGCCCAAGTAAGCGAACGCGAAGCAGCGGCCAAAGCCGCGCAGCCAGCAACCCCACCCCAGCCAAGCCAAACCACGGCAGCCCCTGAGCGACCCAAAGGCAAGAAAAAACGTGCAGCTGCAGAAGCGCCAAAGGGTAAGCGCAGTGAATTGCATGTTGATCGTTCCAGTAAACGTAGAAGTAAAGCCAAAGGGCGGCGCCCCGACCTGGTGGCAGAAGCAAAGCATGTCTTTGAAAAACCAACAGCGCCTGTGATACGCGATGTTGAAATCGGCGAAAATATTACAGTCGGTGATTTGGCCCAGAAGATGGCAGTCAAGGCCTCTGAGGTGATCAAAACGCTTATGGGCATGGGGGTTATGGCAACCATTAACCAAGTGCTCGATCAGGACACAGCTGTCCTGGTGACTGAGGAAATGGGGCATAAGCCAAAGCTTGCAGCGCATAAGGATTTGGAGACCGAACTGGCGGAACTCGCCACGGCCAAAGACGATAGAGACCAGCTCCCTCGTCCCCCGGTGGTCACCATCATGGGCCATGTAGACCATGGGAAAACTTCACTGCTCGATTATATTCGCCGCACCAAGGTTGCCTCCGGCGAGGCGGGAGGTATTACTCAGCATATCGGTGCTTATCATGTGAAAACCGATAGTGGCGGTATTACGTTTCTGGATACCCCCGGACATGCCGCGTTTACTGCAATGCGCGCACGGGGTGCCCAGGTGACTGATATTGTGGTGTTGGTTGTCGCGGCAGACGACGGTGTGATGCCACAGACCAAAGAGGCTATTCAGCATGCCAAGGCGGCCGGTGTACCTCTGATCGTGGCTATCAATAAAATCGATAAGCCAGAAGCCGATCCTGACCGTGTTAAGAATGAGTTGACGCAGTACGAAGTTATCCCTGAGGACTGGGGAGGGGATACGTTGTTCGTCAATGTGTCGGCACATACAGGTCAGGGCATCGATGAGCTCCTCGAGGCAATTTCACTGCAGGCAGATGTATTAGAGCTTCAGGCGCCTGTTTCCGGTTTGGCATCGGGCACCATTGTAGAATCGAGTCTGGACAAAGGAAAAGGCCCTGTGGCGACGATTCTTGTTCAGGCAGGTACGTTGAAACGCGGTGATGTGATATTGAGTGGTCAGGAGTTTGGCCGTGTACGTGCCATGTTCGACGAAACCGGTCAACAGGTGAAAGAGGCAGGACCCTCAATGCCGGTCGTGGTGCTGGGGCTCTCCGGCACACCGAACGCCGGGGACGACGTCATTGTCGTGGAAAATGAACGCAAAGCGCGCGAGGCTGCGGACGAGCGGAAAGAAAAATTACGCGATACCAAGCTAGCCACCCAACAGGCCGCCCGATTGGACAACCTGTTCAATCAGATGAAAGAAGGTGAGCGCGCGACGATCAATGTGTTCATCAAGGCTGATGTGCAAGGTTCGGCGGAAGCGTTGCGCGATGCTTTGTTAAAACTCAATAGTGACGAAGTCCAGGTGAATATTGTCGCTGCCAACGTCGGTGGAATCAGCGAGTCCGATGTAAACTTGGCCATGGCGTCCGGTGCAGTGATGATTGGGTTCAATGTGCGGGCAGATGCGGCTGCACGCCGTCTCGTTGAAGAAAACGAGGTGGATTTGCGCTACTACAACGTCATTTACGATGTCATAGACGATGTCAAGCAGGCGCTCAGCGGCATGCTTGCACCAGAGTTGCGCGAAGAGATCGTAGGTATTGCCGAAGTTAAGGACGTATTCAAGTCATCGGCCTATGGAGCGGTAGCAGGTTGCCTAGTGACCGAAGGCGTGGTTAAACGCGGTAATCCTATTCGTGTGTTGCGCGATAATGTCGTGATTTATGAAGGTGAGTTGGAGTCACTGCGGCGTTTCAAGGATGACGTCAATGAAGTTAAATCGGGAACCGAATGTGGTATTGCAGTCAAAAACTACAATGACGTTAAGCCAGGTGACCAGATCGAAAACTTTGAGCGAACAGAAATTCGCCGCGAACTCTAAGATTCTATGCCTAAAGAGTTTTCTCGAACCCTACGATTGGGCGAACAGGTCCATCGTGTGCTCTCTCAGCTCATTAGTCGAGAACTGAAAGATCCGCGTATTGGTATGGTGACGATCAGTGAGGTGGAGATGACGCCTGATTTGAGCTTGGCGCGAGTATATTACACCGTTCTGGGTAATGACGCGGATCGCGCAGCCTCCGCTAAAGCGCTGGCGCATGCCCGTGGATTTTTGCGCAGTCAACTGGGTAAAGCCATGCATACGCGTGTCACGCCGGACCTGCAATTTATTTACGATGCGACCGAGGAGGAGGGTGCGCGCTTGGAGACTCTGATTGTCGCAGCTCGCCGTAAAGATACCTCGGGAAACCCAGGTGATGAGGGATGAGCAGGCGGAGGCGCTTGGCAGGGGGGCGACATATTCACGGTGTTTTGCTATTGGACAAGCCGTTGGGTTTGAGTTCCAACCGAGCATTACAAGCGGTCAAGCGCTTATATAAGGCGGCAAAAGCTGGTCATACGGGGAGTCTGGATCCCTTGGCGACCGGCATGTTGCCAATATGCCTGGGGGAAGCGACCAAGCTGTCTGCGCATCTCTTGTCGGCAGCGAAGCACTACGAGGTTACCGCAGCGCTGGGGACACAAACTGCTACGGGCGATACTGAAGGCGAGGTGGTGCGCAGCGCCTCAGTGCCGCGTTTTGGGCGACCTGAGTTACAAGCCGTCCTCAATCAATTTCATGGTGAGATTGAGCAGATTCCCCCCATGTATTCGGCGCTCAAACATCAAGGTAAGCGCCTTTATGAGCTGGCTCGGCAAGGGGAAGAGGTCGAGCGAACAGCGCGGACAGTGGTCATCCATCGGATTGACGTACTGTCGCAGGACGAGCGCGGTTTTAGGTTGCGGGTCAGCTGTTCCAAGGGTACCTATATCCGCAGCCTGGTCGAAGACATTGCAGCGGCTCTGAGCACATGTGGCCACGTGGCCCAACTGCGACGCATCGGTGTCGATCCGTTTTGTGATGACGAGATGGTGACCTTGCAGACCTTGGAGCAATTGCGTGAGCAGGCTGGTCTGGCAGCACTCGATGTATTGTTGCGCCCGGTCGATCAGGTCTTGTCTCACTGGCCGGCCGTAGCGTTGGATACCCAGCAGAGCAAACGCATCGTGCAGGGTCAAGCAGTGAGCTGGCAGGCGCGAGAAAAAGAAGGTGCGATGGTGCGCCTGTACCGGGGCAGTGGTGAATTCCTCGGTTTGGGTGTATACGATGGACAACAGCTCTTGCCCAAGCGCTTGTTGCATTTGGCGCATTGAGGCCGGTGCAGGTTGCACTGTGCATCAGTGAGACCTAATTCTTCATGCGGTGTTTCAGGGCAGCCGTATGAATCGAAGCCATGAGCTGCGACAGTGGTTTATGGTTGATATAATTGCCCTTTATTTTTTGCACAACCACTCTGGAGCTTTGGCTTATGGCGATTACCCCTGAGGAAAAAGCTGAAATCGTTAAGGGTTTTCAGCGTTCCGCTACAGATACCGGGTCCCCGGAGGTGCAAGTGGCTCTTCTGACCGCGCGCATCAAGGACCTAACCCCCCATTTTGAAAAACACAAGCATGATCATCATTCGCGTCGCGGTCTGTTGAAACTGGTCAACCAACGTCGCAGTTTGTTGGATTATCTCAAGCGTAAGGACGAAACACGTTATCAAGATCTGATTGCGCGTCTCGGTCTACGCCGTTAAGAGGATAGAATCACGTGTATCACGTTAAAAAAACATTCCAGTTCGGTGAACATACTGTCACGCTGGAAACAGGAGAGATCGCGCGTCAAGCCGACGGTGCGGTCATGGTCAATATGGAAGGCACCGTGGTTTTGGTCACGGTGGTTGGAGCCAAGGATGCCGGTGAGGGCCGGGATTTCTTCCCTCTGACGGTCGATTATCAGGAAAAAACCTATGCCGCAGGTAAAATTCCAGGCGGCTTTTTTCGCCGGGAAGGGCGGCCCAGCGAAAAAGAAACATTAACTTCAAGATTGATGGATCGTCCTTTGCGACCCCTGTTTCCCAAGGGATTTACTCACGAAGTTCAGGTGATCGCGACCGTGAAGTCGCTCAATCCGGATGTTGACCCTGAAGTTCCGTCTATGATTGGAGCCTCGGCAGCCATTTCAATCTCAGGCCTGCCTTTCAATGGACCCATCGGCGCGGCACGAGTTGGTTATCAGGATGGTCAATATCTGCTCAACCCCGATCAGGCCTCGCTTAAAGCCTCCTCACTCGATCTGGTGGTGGCCGGTACTGAAAACGCAGTGCTCATGGTGGAATCCGAGGCAAAGATGCTTCCGGAAGACGTCATGTTGGGCGCGGTTGTATACGGGCATGAGCAAATGCAGTGTGTGATACAGGCCGTTAAGGAGCTTGCGGAAGAGGTGGGCAAGCCCGCGTGGGACTGGCAGCCACCCGAGGAGAACCTCGATTTGCTCGGAGCCGTCAAGACTGTGGTAGAGGCCGATTTAACTCAAGCCTATACCATTGCTGATAAACAGGCGCGCTATGCGCGCATTGGGGAGCTACGTAAAGCTGCGGTCGAGGCACTCGTTAAGGCCGATGAGGCATCACCGAGCGAAGCCGAGATCCAGGCAGCGTTCGGCAAGCTCGAAAAGCAAATTGTGAGAGGACGCATATTGGCAGGTGAGGCACGTATCGATGGTCGTGATCACAAAACTGTCCGTCCAATCACCATTCGTACCGGTGTCCTGCCGCGCACACACGGATCGGCCTTGTTTACCCGTGGGGAAACTCAGGCCCTGGTGGTCACAACCTTGGGCACCACGCGTGACGCACAAATTATCGATGCTTTGGAAGGCGAACGGCGCGAGCACTTTATGCTGCACTATAACTTTCCGCCATTCAGCGTGGGTGAGATTGGACGGGTGGGCTCTCCAAAACGTCGTGAAATCGGCCATGGGCGTCTTGCCAAACGAGGCGTACAAGCGGTTTTACCCGACGAAGACGAATTCCCTTATGTCATTCGCGTGGTTTCCGAAATTACCGAATCCAATGGGTCTAGTTCCATGGCTTCTGTCTGTGGCTCCAGCCTGGCGATGATGGACGCAGGTATACCTTTAAAAGCGCCGGTCGCTGGAATTGCTATGGGGTTGGTTAAGGAAGGAGAGCGTTTCTCGGTACTGACCGATATTTTGGGTGATGAGGATCACCTGGGTGATATGGACTTTAAAGTCGCGGGCACCGCTGCGGGTGTGACTGCGTTGCAAATGGATATCAAGATCGACGGCATTACCAAAGAGATCATGGATATCGCACTGGCGCAGGCCAAAGAAGGGCGCTTGCACATCCTGGGTGAAATGAATGCCGCAATTGCCCAGCCGCGCGAGGAAATGTCCGAATATGCGCCGCGCTACATTACCATGCGCATCAATCCAGAAAAGATTCGTGATGTGATAGGCAAGGGTGGCGCCACGATTAAGGCGATTACCGAAGAGACCGGTACCTCCATCGATATCGATGACAATGGCACGATCAAAATCGCCGCAGTCGATATGACCGCTGGACGCGAAGCGCAAAAACGCATTGAGGAACTGACGGCCGAGATTGAGGTTGGCAAAGTATACAAAGGTAAAGTCAGTAAAATCATGGACTTTGGTGCCTTTGTCACAGTGTTGCCAGGAAAGGACGGACTCGTACACATCTCCCAAATCGCGAATGATCGAGTTGAAAAAGTCTCAGACAAACTGTCAGAAGGCGATACTGTCATTGTGAAAGTGTTGGAGCTCGATCGCCAGGGGCGCGTACGCCTGAGTATGAAGGCAGTCACTGAAGAAGAAGCCGCAGCGTTTAAAGAAACCGAGTAGACGGCGTTCTCTAGGAGTCTCTCCGAGATTAGGGGCTGTAGCGGAGGAAAGCCTTTGTGAGACCATTTTTTGCTCTTTCGAGGCGAATAGTGACGCATATTCATCGAAAATGAGCAGAGAAATAGGCCAAAAGGGGTTTTTCACAGTAGTCATCTAATCTCGGACAGGCGCCTACGCCTAGTACACCGCCAAGCCCAAACTGTCTGTATCAGTGAGTCATCAAGGGGTTAGATGTGGTTTTGTTTTTATGAATCATAGTGGTCCTATGG